>NZ_JBFRKQ010000053.1:0-18072 GCF_041469505.1 Vibrio sp. 10N.286.49.E11 | reverse complement strand
TTAACTGATCGGCATTACACTCTTCAGTGGCTTTTTAATTACATAGGCTGTTACGCCCTATAAGCGAGAATTACGCCTGTGGACGCATTGCCGGGAACAAGATCACGTCACGGATTGTGTGCGTGTTTGTAAATAGCATTGCTAGACGGTCGATACCGATACCTTGACCCGCTGTTGGCGGTAGGCCGTGCTCTAGTGCAGTAATGTAGTCTGCATCGTAGTACATCGCTTCGTCATCACCCGCGTCTTTCGCGTTAACTTGCGCTTTAAAACGCTCGTCTTGGTCTTGTGCATCGTTAAGCTCAGAGAAACCATTCGCAACTTCACGGCCACCGATGAAGAACTCAAAACGGTCTGTGAAGAACGGGTTGTCATCGCTACGACGAGCTAGAGGAGAGATGTCCGCAGGGTAGCCAGTGATGAACGTTGGTTGAATTAGCTGAGGCTCAGCCGTTTCACCAAAGATCTCTTCTAGAAGCTGACCACATGTCCAGAACGTTTCTACGTCTACGTGTACAGATTTTGCGATAGCAACCATCTTCTCACGGTCTTGTAGGTCTGCTTCTGTTAGCGCTTGAATCTCAGCGTGCTCAGGGTTGTAGTGCTTGATTGCATCGAACATGCTCATTCGAGCGTAAGTGCCACCGAACTCAACCGTTTCGTCACCGTAAGGCATAGAAGTAGAACCAAGAACGTCCATTGCTGCCGTGCTTAGCATCTCTTCAGTCAGATCCATAAGGTCTTTGTAGTCAGAGTACGCTTGGTAGAATTCCATCATTGTGAATTCTGGGTTGTGACGTGGAGATAGACCTTCGTTACGGAAATTACGGTTGATCTCGAATACACGGTCAAAACCACCAACCACTAGACGCTTAAGGTAAAGCTCTGGTGCAACACGTAGGTACATATCGATGTCTAGTGCATTGTGGTGAGTGATGAATGGACGTGCAGTTGCACCACCCGGGATCACGTGCATCATTGGCGTTTCAACTTCTAGGTAGCCTTTAGCGCTCATGAAGTTACGGATTGAAGATACAAGCTTAGAACGCACGATGAATGCATTGCGAGAGTCTTCGTTCACGATTAGGTCAACGTAACGCTGACGGTAACGCATCTCTTGGTCAGTTAGACCGTGGAACTTCTCTGGTAGAGGACGAAGTGCTTTAGTCAGCAGTTCAAACTCTTCCATGTTCACGTAAAGGTCGCCTTTACCTGATTTGTGAAGCGCACCTTTAACACCGATGATGTCACCGATATCTAGGCCTTGGTACTTCTCTTTCAGTACTTTTTGTACGTCTTTCGCTGCGTATGCTTGGATACGACCAGAAGTTTCTTGAATCGCAAGGAATGGACCACGCTTCGCCATTACACGACCAGCGATCGCAACGATGTGGTTAAGCTCTTCTAGCTCTTCCTTAGTCTTCTCACCGAATTCCGCTTGAAGATCGCCAGCTAGGTGCTCACGACGGAAGTCATTTGGGTGACCGTTAGCTTTGCAGTTTTGGCGGATGTGATCCAGCTTGCTGCGGCGCTCAGCGATTAGTTTGTTCTCTTCAGGTGAAGAAGCTTCTTGTGCGTTTTCGTTTTGAACAGCATCAGTCATTAGAGATGTACCCTGCTTTTAAAATTTGGACCGCTATATTTTTGCAAATATAGGCATTTTTACCAATATTATTGGTAAAGCTTAATAGTTGATAAAGCTTACAGACCTGATTTCAGGCTAGCTTCAATAAACTTGTCTAAGTCACCGTCAAGAACCGCTTGAGTATTACGGTTTTCGATGCCGGTGCGTAAATCTTTGATACGAGAATCATCCAGCACGTAAGAGCGGATTTGACTGCCCCAACCGATGTCTGATTTCGTCTCTTCGCTCGCTTGTTTTTCAGCATTTTGTTTTTGAATCTCAAGTTCAAAAAGCTTAGCACGTAGCTGCTTCATCGCTTGATCTTTGTTCTTATGCTGCGAACGGTCATTCTGACACTGAACCACAGTGTTAGTCGGAACGTGAGTAATACGTACCGCTGATTCCGTGGTGTTTACGTGCTGACCACCAGCGCCAGAGGCACGGTATACGTCAATACGTAGGTCAGAAGGATTAATGTCGATCGTAATGTTGTCATCAATCTCAGGATAGATAAACGCAGATGCAAATGAAGTATGACGACGACCACTTGAATCAAATGGTGACTTACGAACTAGACGGTGAACACCAGTCTCTGTGCGTAACCAACCGTAAGCATACTCACCAGAAATACGTACCGTTGCGCCTTTAAGGCCAGCAACATCGCCATCCGACACTTCGATAACTTCAGTCTTGAAGCCTTTCGAATCTGCCCAACGTAAGTACATGCGCAACATCATTGAAGTCCAGTCTTGAGCTTCTGTACCGCCCGAACCTGACTGTAAATCGATGTAGCAATCTGATGCATCGTGATCACCAGAGAACATACGACGGAATTCCAGCTTCTCTAGCTTAGCTTCAAGCTCGGCCAGTTCTGGTTCAATTTCATCGAACGTTTCTTGATCTTCTTCTTCAACCGCAAGCTCTAATAGGCCATCAACATCCTCAACACCTTGGTCAAGTTGGTCGATCGTTTCTACTACCGCTTCCAATGCAGAACGTTCTTTACCTAGCGCTTGAGCACGCTCAGGTTCGTTCCATACATCCGGTTGTTCTAATTCTGCGTTTACTTCTTCTAGACGCTCTTTCTTAGCGTCATAGTCAAAGATACCCCCTCAGGATATTTGTGCGCTCAGACACATCCTGCAGACGGTTTTTTATAGGATTGATTTCAAACATTTTAGCTCATCATTTATGAGTAGAATTTAACCGAAGAATTGTACTCAAAAGTGTGACGGAGATACAGAATTTTTTAGAGTGCTGAACCAAGATTCAACAACTTAATGGGATATAAAATTGACAGGCATAAAAAACACGTAAATTTTGTAAGGGCAGGAAGGAAAACAAGCCCTGTTTTTGAACAGAGCTTGTTGAATTTGGCACTATATGATGAGCATTATTGAGCCCAAAATCACTATTTGGCTTCGATATGATCAATCATCAGCTGCAACGATTGGTTGCCGCGAAATTCGTTGATATCGAGCTTAAATGCAAGATGAACGGTTTTTACTGATGCATCAGGCCAGCGACGTAGGTCGACGTTAAAGGCAATACCGTCAATCATCACATTGGTTGGGTGGCCTTTGTAGAGCGGCTCAAGCATCAGCTTAAGGTGCTTTTCACCCACCAGCTTTTGGTGCAGCACTTTAAACTCACCATCGAAGATTGGCTCAGGGAAAGCTTGTCCCCACGGGCCACCTGAACGCAGCGTTTCAGCGGTGTGCATCGAGAACTCTTCTGGTAACAGCTCACCATCAGACAAGATAATGCCCTTCAGTGCTGTTTCTCCAAGTTCATTCTTCACCACATCATTGAACAGCTTGCTGAAGCGTTCAAAGTCCTTTTCCATGATGGTTAAACCAGCCGCCATTGCGTGGCCACCAAATTTAAGAATCAAGCCAGGGTTTTGAGTATCAATTCGGTCCAATGCATCACGCATGTGCAGACCCGGAATTGAACGACATGAACCTTTGATACTGCCTTCGCCGCCATCTGCAAACGCAATCACTGGGCGGTGGTATTTGTCTTTGATACGCGAAGCCAAAATACCAATCACACCTTGGTGCCAATCACGTTGGAATAGTGCCAAGCCAGAAGGTAGGTCGTCTTTACCAAATTCAAGGCGCTCACAAAAAGCCATCGCTTCTTGCTTCATACCCTCTTCGATCTCTTTACGTGTTTGGTTCAAGCCATCTAACTCACTCGCCATTCGACGAGCCGCATGGACGTTGTTACTCATTAGCAGCTCAACACCAAAAGACATGTCGTCTAATCGACCAGCTGCATTGATACGAGGACCAAGAGCAAAGCCAAAGTCAGACGCCACCAAACGCTTAGCGTCTCGCTTAGCAATTTCGATCAAGGCTTGAATGCCCGGACGAGCTTTACCCGCACGAATACGTTGCAAACCTTGATGAACTAAAATTCGGTTGTTTTCATCGAGTGGAACCACGTCGGCAACCGTACCCAGCGCCACAAGGTCAATCAGTTCCATCAACTTAGGTTCTGTCATGCCGCGCTCTGCAAACCAACCCAATTTACGCATGTGAACACACAATGCCATCATCAGGTAAAAAGCGACACCAACCCCCGCTAGGGCTTTCGAAGGAAAAGCACAACTTTCAAGGTTTGGGTTAACCATAGCATCGACCATTGGCAGTTCATTGCCCGGCAAGTGATGATCGGTAACCAGAACCTCTAGCCCTTTCTCTTTAGCAAAGCGAACACCTTCAATTGAAGATACACCGTTGTCGACCGTCATGATCACTTCAGCACCAAGCTCGATTGCCTGTTCAACAACCTCAGGGCTCAAGCCATAACCATCTTCAAAACGGTTTGGTACCAGATAGTCGACGTTAGAGCTGCCGAGCATACGTAACGCTAAAACAGACAGCGCCGAGCTGGTCGCGCCATCGGCATCAAAGTCACCAACAATGATGATGCGTTTTTGCTGCTGAATAGCTTTGAACAACAGCTCAACCGCAGCATCAATGCCGCCCAGTTTTTGATAAGAGTGCAAGCCTTTCGCTGCTGTCTCTAGTTGGTCGGCACTGTCGATTCCACGACTCACATAAATGCGCTTTAACAAGTCAGGTAAGTGAGCAGGTAAGACTGAAATGTCGACCTCAGGACGGCGTTGGATCTCTATCATATAAAAATGGGCCCGATATCAATCAGGCCACTCCTTAAATCAAAAACATGGGGGATAAATTGGCAATACAGAAAACGAGATTATTGCTCTAAACGTTGAAGAAGTTGTGCTGGCGGTAAGTAACCACTCACCAACTCACCACTTGCTAGCACGATAGCCGGTGTGCCATTGATGCCAAGCTCACGACCCAGTTGGTATTGTTTAGCAATGATCTGCTTTTGCTCTGCTAGGTCTTTACCAGACGCTGGCATTTGACGGTTTACTTTAGCGTCATGCATCGCTGTTTTTGGATCATCTGACGCCCAGATTGCTGCCATTTGATCGGCAACTTGCCCTGTCGCACCTTGGCGTGGGTAAGCCATGTAACGAACGGTGATACCCAAATCGTTGTAGCCTTGCATTTGGCTGTGCAGACGAACACAGTAGCCGCACGTAATGTCAGTAAATACCGTCACAACATACTTTTCGTTATCGGCTTTGTATTCAATAACCGTGTCCGACATCGCTGCCACTTTTTCAGCATTCAGCGGAGCTTGACGCTCAGCCAAAACATCACTGAACTTTCCGTTTTCATCCAAAGAGTAAAGTGTACCGGCTAGAAAGTGATCGCCCTCTGGAGAAGAAAATATAATGCCGCTGTTGGTTTGAACTTCTAACAAACCATCGATATCCGAAGGAACAATCTTATCGACCTTAATACCGATTTTTTCAAAACGCTTAGTTAACGCAGCTGTATCAATAGCTTGAGCTGGAGCAGCTTCTACGGCTGTTGATGTTGTTTCTACTTTCGCTTCTGATGCATTACATGCAGTAATCATAAGAGGAAGCGCTAGTAGAGGAAGACGGCGTAATACGCTCATTAAGTTCACCTTAAAAATAAATGGATTTAAGCACGTGGGTGATGCTGCGCATGAATTTGCTTGAGCCTTTCAGTCGCCACGTGAGTATAAATTTGGGTTGTCGATAAGTCACTATGCCCAAGTAACATCTGTACGACCCTGAGATCTGCGCCATAGTTCAGTAAATGCGTCGCAAAAGCGTGTCTCAATACGTGTGGTGACAACAATTCTGTGTCGATACCAGCGACGACCGAGTAGTGCTTAATACGATACCAGAACGTCTGACGGGTCATTTGCTTGGCGCGTTTACTCGGAAAAACCACATCAGAACTGTTTTCGCCAAGTAGATGTGGACGACCCTGTTCAATAAAAGTCTCTATCCAATCCACCGCATTTTCGCCCATTGGTACTAAGCGCTCTTTGCCACCCTTACCAATAACACGCACCACGCCCTGTCTTAGGCTGATGTTTTCCATCGTCAAGCTAACCAGTTCTGTCACACGCAAACCGGTTGCATAGAGTAACTCAAGCATCGCCTTATCGCGAAGCTCAATCGGATCGTTCGGATCTGGCGCATCGAGCAAAGCATCAACCTGTTCTTCGCTCAAATCTTTCGGCAAGCGTTGCGGCAGCTTCGGGCTGATCAACAAGGCACTTGGATCATCGCCTCTGATTTTCTCGCGGTGCAAATATTGGAACAAGCGACGAATCGCCGACAACATACGGGCACGAGAGGTCTGCTTAAAATCGGCGTCGGCTAACCAGCCTTGATAATCCTGTAAACCTGAAAGGCTAATGAAGTCGAGGCGGTAATTGTTCTTTTCCATCCACGCTAATAACTTGGACAAATCGGTACGGTACGAGACAAGCGTATTCTCCGATAATCCTCGCTCCATCCACATAGCATCTAAAAACTGCTCAACGAGACCGTGGTCTGCGCTCTGCCCTTGAGGCGACTGCATAGTGTTACTCACAATATTGGAAACTGTTTTGAGAGTATGCCAGAGCAAATATGAATGCCATAAAAATTACGACTTGAGCGGATAATCGCTGCAATCGAAGTCGATTTATGGTTAGAATTCGCCATCTGAAATTAAAATCGAACGTTTGCTATGAAAATTGGATTATTTTACGGCTCAACCACCTGCTACACAGAAATGGCAGCAGAGAAAATTCGCGGCATTATTGGTGAAGACCTAGTTGATATCCATAACGTGAAAGAAAGCCCTCTTTCATTGATGGCGGACTACGACCTTTTATTGCTGGGCATCTCGACTTGGGACTTCGGTGAAATCCAAGAAGATTGGAATGAACTGTGGGAAGACATCGCAACCACGCCTATGAAAGGCAAGGTTGTGGCTCTGTTTGGTTTGGGTGACCAAGAAGGCTACGGCGAATGGTTCCTAGATGCGATGGGTCTATTGCATGATGAACTGAAAACCGCGGGTGCAGAGTTTGTTGGCTTCTGGCCAAACGATGACAGCTACGAGTTCGAAGCGTCTAAAGCGTTAACCGAAGACAAATCTCAATTCGTTGGTTTGGCGCTTGATGAAGATTCACAATACGAGCTAAGCGACGACCGTATCGCAAGCTGGGTTGAGCAAGTACTGGTTGAGTACAGCGAAAAGCTATAACCAAACAGAAGTACTCCCGGCTAAGTAGCTAACCAAGTAACTAGCTGGATATAAAAAGACCACAGAATACAAAAAGGCCTCATTACTGCGAAGTAATGAGGCCTTTTCTATTTCATCTCGAAGGACAATCTAATCTCAACGGAAGATTAAACAGTCTCTTCAGCCATCTCTTGTTCTGTTGACTTGCCAACAAAGAACATACAGATGATTGCAGCCGTTGTTGGAAGCAACCAACCCATACCGATCTCAAACAGTGGCAGCATCTTAAGTGCAGACACGTCTACACCCGCTACTTTAGCGCCATCAATAAGAGCAAACAGCAGTGACACTAATACCACTACGCGGTAAGCCGCTTTTGGATTAGGGAAACGGCTACGTAAGAATGTCAGAGCAACCAACGCGATAGCGACTGGGTACAGTGCAAACAGTACTGGAACAGACAGAGAAATCAGTTGAGAAAGACCAACGTTCGCAACGGTTGCACAAGCTACACCATTGATGATTACCCAAGTCTTGTAAGACAGAGGCGTTAGCGAGCTGAAGTAATCAGAACATGCTGACACAAGGCCAATCGCCGTGGTTAGACATGCTAATAGTACGATCACAGAAAGCACTAGCTGACCAGAAGGACCAAACAACGATTGAACGTATAGGCTTAAAATAGCACCGCCATTGTCTGCACCAGCTGCGACTGTTGCACTTGTTGCGCCTAGGAAAAATAGAGAGATGTAAACAAACGCCAGACCCGCTGCGGCAATACAACCCGCGCTAATTAGGTACTTAGTCGTCGCTGCACGGTCAGTAATGCCCTTGCTACGAATCGCATCAACAATCAGCATACCAAACATCAAAGAAGCAAAAGTATCCATGGTGTTGTAGCCTTCAAGGAAACCTTTGGTTAGTGGTTGAGTGATGTACTCACCGTGAGCCGCAAGAATATCGCCTTGAGGGTTAACGAATACAGCAATCGCCAGCACAACCAAACCAACGAACAGTGCAGGTGTTAGCACCTTACCAATGACGTCAATAAGCTTACCTTGCGACCATGAGAAGAACATCGCTACTGCAAAAAATGCAATCGAAAAGAGAGTTAGGTGAGCTTGAGAGGCATCGATGAAGAACGGTTTCACCGCCATCTCATAGGCAACAAGGCCAGTACGCGGTGCAGCAAATGCAGGACCGATAATGATAAAGATCAGTACAGCCATGATGGTTGCTGCTTTCTTAGGAAGATCTTTAGTTAAGTGACCCCAAGAGCCACCAGCCACTGCGACCGCGACGATAGTGATTAACGGCAGACCAACGGCAGTCAGCAGAAAACCAGACATCGCTGGAAGGAAGTGATCACCGGCTAATTGGCCAGCTAGAGGTGGGAAGATGATGTTACCCGCACCCAAGAAAAACGCAAAAAGCATAAAGCCCAATGCCATTATATCTGTTAGTTTTAGACTCTGTTTCACAGATAATCCTTAATTATATTTATGAATTTATGTTGTGCTTACATGAATGTTACAGCTCAAAGCTGCCAATCAATCTATAAAATAGTCGCGCATAATGACGAAACAACTGGCTAGCTGCAAGTCACCACACAAAAACACCATATAAATTTGCATATGAGAACAAAAAGCAGTGGATTCCACTAGCTATAGAAAAATAGCCACAATTATAAACTAACCATAATGCACAACAATATTCTTCCAAGCAGAACATTGATTCATACAAGCGGTTAACATTAGAGCTAATCACTTAAAATATCTCGATACTCAGAACATTAATGAAAGACAAAACAGTGCAAACTAAAAGCTTCAATTTTAAGCAATTCTCAATTTACGGCGGGAAAAGCGGTATGCCAGTCAGTACCGATGGCGTATTACTTGGCGCTTGGGTAAGCCTGCCACAAAGATCATGTGTACTCGATATTGGAACCGGGACAGGTCTGCTGGCTTTGATGGCTGCGCAGCGTTTTGAAGATGCTTCAATCTCTGCGATAGATATTGATCAACACGCTATTGATGCTGCCACTGTCAATATTGAGCAGTCGCCTTGGCAAAATCGTATCTCCCTTGATCACGGCAGCGTGTTAACAACCGACTTTCCACAAAGGTTTGATGCGATCATCTGTAACCCGCCCTACTTCAACTCTGGAGAACAGGCGCAGCAAAGCCAAAGAGCCACCGCCAGGCACACCGACAGCTTGGATCATTTAGCGCTTGCCCAGCGTTGTTTCGAGATAACAACCGACGCCGCGACTGCCAGTTTCATCCTACCGACGCCTGAGGGGGAAGGTTTTATCAAGCTTGCCGAGCAATGTGGTTGGTATCTAGCAAAACGCCTTGATGTAAAAACAACAGATAAAAAGCCAGCTAGCCGAATTTTATTCGAGTTATCTAAAGATCCTGCTTGCGAGCAAGATTTGCAGCGCGAATCGCTTACAATTCACCATCAAGGTGGTTATAGCGAAGCATTTATTGCGCTCACTAAAGATTTTTATCTCAAGATGTAGCAAATACCATGTGATCCTAATCACTAATGCTTCTATAATGTCCGACTACTCTTTTTTATCGTCTGCTTTTTGAGGCAGAAACATTTATTGCTTGTGGAGAAACAACAGTGATCAGAACCTTTGCAGAACTCGATCTAAACCAAGAGCTGCTTAAAGCAATTGACGAAATGGGCTACGAACGTCCAACACAGATACAAGCTGAAGCAATCCCACAAGCGTTAGATGGAAGAGACGTTTTGGCTTCTGCGCCAACAGGTACTGGTAAAACAGCATCATTTGTATTGCCAGCACTGCAATACCTACTGGATTTCCCACGTAAGAAATCTGGCCCTGCACGTATGCTTATCCTGACGCCAACGCGTGAGCTAGCAATGCAGATCACCGAACAAGCACGTGAGCTTGCTAAATACACCAGCCTAAATATCTTCACGATCACGGGCGGTGTGATGTACCAAGAGCACGCAGATATCTTAAGTACCACTCAAGATATCGTAGTAGCAACACCTGGCCGTTTGATGGAATACATTGAAGGCGAGCGTTTTGACTGTCGTGCGATTGAATGGCTGGTTCTAGATGAAGCCGACCGCATGCTAGACATGGGCTTTGGTCCTGTTGTTGACCGTCTGTCTGCAGAGTGTCGCTGGCGTAAACAAACTTTACTGTTCTCAGCAACGCTAGAAGGTAAAGGCATTGAAGGCTTCACTGAAGATCTACTGAAAAACCCAGCGGAGATCGATGCGAAATCATCACTTCGTGAGCGTAAGAAGATCACTCAGTGGTACCACCGTGCAGACACAGCAGAGCACAAGCTGAACATCCTAAAGCACGTCATCACAGAGCAAGCTGAGCGCAGCATCGTATTCTTGAAGACGCGTGATCGTCTAGGTGATCTACGAGCTCAACTTGAAAGCGCGCAAATTCCATGTGCGTGGATCCAAGGTGAAATGCCTCAAGATCGTCGTAACAACGCGATTGCTCGTTTCCGTGACGGCTCTGTAAACGTACTACTAGCGACTGACGTTGCTGCTCGTGGTATCGACCTTCCAGACGTAAGCCACGTAATCAACTACGACATGCCACGTACTGCTGACGTATACCTACACCGTATTGGCCGTACTGCTCGTGCTGGTAAAAAAGGTAACGCGGTTTCTATCATTGAAGCGCACGATCAACTAATGATTGAGCGTGTGGCTCGTTACACAGACGAACCAATCAAAGAACGCTTTATTGAAGGCATGCGCCCTACGCATAAGAAAGCGGCCGTGACTAAGAAGAAGAAGCCGAAGAAAGAAGATAAGAAAGCGGTAGAGAAACAAAAAATCGCGAAGAAGAAAAAAATCGCGAAGAAAAAGAAAGCAGCAAAGAAGAAGTAATCTACCAGCTTCAACGATTCAATAAAAAAGCCCCATGCAGTTCGCTGCATGGGGCTTTTCTCTATCAGGTCTGTTATCAGGCTAAAACCGAGAGCTACTCGTTAGCCAAGGACTACTAGTTTTGCTCTTCGCGCTTAAAGACAAGCTCTTTCGCGTTCGACTCTTCTTCAACGAAGTAGTAGCCCGCCGTATCAAACTGGGTCAGCGCCTCAACCGAGTCGATCTTGTTCTCGATGATGTAGCGAGCCATCATGCCACGCGCTTTCTTCGCGTAGAAACTGATCACCTTGTACTGACCGTTCTTGCAGTCTTTGAATACAGGGGTAATCACTTGGCCATCCAAGTTCTTCGGCTTCACGGCTTTAAAGTATTCGTTAGACGCCAAGTTGATCAACACATTGTCGCCTTGAGCATTCAACGCTTCATTCAGCTTGTCTGTGATGATGTTGCCCCAGAACTGGTACAAGTTAGTACCACGAGCATTGGCTAAGCGTGTACCCATCTCTAGGCGGTATGGCTGCATCAAATCTAATGGCTTAAGCAAGCCATATAACCCAGAAAGCATGCGCAGGTGGTCTTGTGCGTAGTCAAAATCTTCATCCGATAGCGTTTCAGCGTCTAGGCCAGTGTATACATCGCCTTTAAAGGCTAGGATTGCTTGGCGTGCGTTGTCTTGGGTAAAGGTCTCGCTCCACTGCTCAAAGCGCGCTACGTTCAACCCTGCGATTTTATCGCTGACTTTCATCAGTGCAGAAATATCTACTGGCGTCAGTTTGCGGCACTCTTCAATCAGCTCAGCAGAGTGTTCAACAAACTCAGGCTGACTAAAGCGTTCCGTCGCTAATGGTGATTCGTAATCAAGTGTTTTGGCTGGAGAAACGACAACTAACATAACTTTACCCTAATCGGTTATCTAACTGGATGCTGCTAGAGTATAGAAAAAACATCAACTTGTCTTTATGACTCTTCCTATTACTTCGATAGGGAGAATGAGCTTCGATAGACAGAATGAGACAAATGACAGGCAAACAAAAAGGCTAAGGTCGAAACCTTAGCCTTTCTAATCACTTTAGGATGAGCCGTTTATCGCTCCAACAAGATTACTTCTTGTTGTTGTCCCAAATACCGTCTTCCAGCTGAGACTTAAGCTCTGGGAAGTCATTCGAATCGAATGTTGGTACTTTACCCGCGTCTAGTTGGCGGTTGTAGTCTTTCGCTAGCTTAATCACGATACCTGATAGCAGGATAATCGCCACCAAGTTAACAATCGCCATTAGGCCCATCGATACGTCAGCCAGTGCCCATACCGTTGGTAACGTCGCTAGAGAACCGAACATAACCATACCCAGAACAACGATACGGAACAGCACTAGGCCCTTCTTGTTGTTGTGCTCAAGGAAGATAAGGTTCGTTTCAGCGTACGAGTAGTTTGCAATGATTGAAGTGAAAGCGAAGAAGAAAATCGCTACCGCTACAAAAATGCCGCCCCATTCGCCCACTTGTGCTGTTAGTGCACGTTGCGTTAGTTCGATACCCGTTACTTCACCGTGTGGTACATACTCACCAGACATCAGGATGATTGCGACTGTTGCTGAACAGATAACAATGGTATCCATGAACACGCCTAGCATTTGCACGTAACCTTGTGATGCTGGGTGCGGTGGGTAAGGCGTAGCAGAAGCTGCTGCGTTTGGCGCAGAACCCATACCCGCTTCGTTCGAGAACAAACCACGTTTGATGCCGTTAATCATCGCTTGTGCGATTGCGTAACCTAGGCCACCCGCTGCTGCTTCTTGCAGACCGAATGCACTCTTGAAGATAAGAGCCAGTACTTCAGGCACTTTCTCGATGTTCGCGAACATCACGTACATAGCGATCGCTAGGTAAGCCAATGCCATGATTGGAACGATGATTTCTGCTGTGCGTGCAATCTTACGGATACCACCGAAGATAACGAACGCAGAGATGATTACGATACCAACACCAACGTAGCTACGCTCAAGGTCGAATGCCGTATTCATTGCGCTTGCAATCGCGTTCGCTTGAACCGCGTTGAATACAAGACCAAATGCAATGATGAGGAAGATAGAGAATAGAACCCCCATCCAACGCATGCCTAGGCCTTTCTCCATGTAGTATGCAGGGCCGCCGCGGTAGTTACCGTCGTTATCACGCGTTTTGTATAGCTGTGCCAGTGTGCTTTCTGCAAACGATGTTGCCATACCTAGCATTGCGATTAGCCACATCCAGAAGATAGCACCAGGGCCACCAGCGGTTAGTGCTACAGCAACACCTGCCATGTTACCCGTACCTACACGAGCAGCGAGACTAGTACAAAGAGCTTGGAAAGAAGAGATACCAGCACTGTCTGCTTTACGGCTGTTTCTAAGAACAGAGAACATGTGGCCGAAATGGCGGAATTGAATGAAGCCTAGTCGTACAGTGAAGTAGATACCCACACCAACCAGTAAGTAAACTAAGATAGATCCCCAAAGGAGATCGTTCATCAAATTGATTAAGTCTGTCACGTGAACCTCGTAATTGAGTTTAAGCACCGATCATGCTTCCTAGCCTTCCTCTTAATCGCCTATGCCTCTGTCAATGTTGTGTCGGCACTCTTGTTATATTCTTGCGGCGATTGAGACTGTAAATGTCGCTTCATGCATCCATTTTACGTATCAGTGTATTTTTTGACGGGCGGATAATGCAGCGAGACGGCCTAAAAATCAATATGCAAATACACTTATATTAAAATGACATTTCACTAATAACACACCTTTTGTTAACACAACTTTCAACAATGCAGCCCAATAAAAGTTACATTATCGGGACATAATATCAACAACAGCCACGGCACTACCCCAACAAGAACACCATCCTATAAAAATGACGTCAGCCTAGGTTTTACAAGGTATAGTGAAGATCTTCGTTTTTTTCTAGGCCAATGAGATCCCTATACCGCACGGTACCATGTGCACTTCAATGCATTGTAGTCAAAACGCTATTCCATTCGCACAATGAATTAACATTCAATAACCCCCAATTTAATCGTTTACTTAGGTTTGTTTGCCTGTTTTTTATACATAATAATTCTCACAATGTGTGAGCATGCATAAGAAAACAGAACAAAAGCTTCATAGATTTGAAACAAATGAGAAACAAATCAAAGTTATTATGAACCTAAATATGATATTTATTGGTTCGTAAGAACTAGTCCCACGGAAGGAGATATGGCTTATGGATAGCTTTCAATTCGATGAAGTATCAGAACTAGAAATGCCTCGTGTAACTCAAAAATCACGCTCGAAACCACTCAAGCGTAAGTGGCGTGAAATCGAAGCCATCAACGATCGTAGGCAGCTTGAGAAAGAGCTGAGAGAGATGAACCTAGGTCTTGATTTTAGCCTTGACGATATAAAACTTTAATCAGCACGATAAGAAATCAGATAGCAAAAGGCACCTATATAGGTGCCTTTTTTATTTTTTGAGGTAGTTAATCCGCTCAAAGCGCCATTTGGAAACCAACCCTCTAATATAGAGGACACCTAAAATAGGTGCACCTCAACATTACAACGGGCTAAACACACTCTTGTTCATTTTGTCGAACCCGAGCCGCGAGTTGGCGATATTGATCGGCGATGGTCTCTCCAAAAACAGGGTCATCTTCCGGTTGAAGCCATTGAGACTCCACTTCTTGCCAATCTTTCACCGTGAACGCCTCAACAATCATGGGTAGCACATGCTTCTCTTCATATTCCATGTGCTTTCGCTGAGCCTTAACAAACGCTTCAAGCTGCTCAATAAAGACTTGCTGAGGAACCACCGCATCTTGAAGGATCATATCGACCAAACCTAAAAAGTCCGCCGTTTTCTCAGAAAGCAATTGATGCTCTAACTCCAAGTCTTCAATCGCTTGCTCGCTGCCATATTGCTTAAGATAGTAGCGATAAATGACGTCTTCTTTAGGGTGATGCACTTTGTCTGAATGATTCATAAGGTAATGAACCACCTCTGCGATCAGGCTATAGTTTATTTCTCGCTCCTGTTTCAGAAACTCTAACTTACTGTTGAGTATCGCGAGTAAACGAGCCATATAGCCATGCTCTCGTCTTATCCTTTCAATCATCATAGTATTGCACTCCATTACACCTACTATTTATAAGTGTATACGAATATGCTGATTTATGATTTGACCCTGCTCAGAAAACCACCAACCTACACTTCTGTTGGTAAACGCCAGTCAATAGGTTGTTGATCCATAGAAGAAAGCAGCTTGTTGGTTGTAGAGAAATGCTGACAACCGAAGAATCCACGGCGTGCCGATAATGGCGATGGGTGAGGTGCAACCAACACATGATGCTTGTCGTCATCAATCGCTTGACCTTTCTTCTGGGCGTGTGCGCCCCACAACAAAAAGATGATCGGTTCAGAGCGCTGATTGAGCTCAGCAATAATGGCATCGGTAAAGGTTTCCCAGCCACACTTAGCATGTGAGTGTGCTTTTGCCTCTTCGACTGTAAGGACTGTGTTCAACATCAACACCCCTTGCGATGCCCAAGAATCGAGATAACCATGACTAGGAATCTCAAAGCCCTCTATATCTTGTGCAAGCTCTTTGTACATATTGCGTAGAGAAGGTGGGATTTTCACACCAGGAAGCACTGAGAATGCTAAGCCGTGAGCTTGGTTAGCACCGTGATAAGGATCTTGCCCTAAGATAACCACTCGCACGGATTCGAAAGGCGTCATATCAAAGGCACTGAACACCTGTTCTTGTGGCGGGTAGACGGTTTTACCACTATTACGTTGCTGTTCAACAAACGCGAGGACACTCTGAAAGTACTCTTTATCACGTTCATCATTAATAATGGATTCCCAAGTCTTTGGTGCGCTCATCGTTTTACTTCCCAATCATCAAGGTTTCTAGCGGCTTTCGCCAGACAAAAAAATAGCTGTATCGGCTAACTGTCCTAAATAAGGCTCTAGTTATACCTCATACAGCTATCAATAAACATGATGTGTAGGGTTCACTTGTTGATGAATCATAATAATCAGTTCAAGTTGTGCTTATCTCGATTAACCACTTTTCTGCTGTGTACGATGGTGGCCGTGGTTATGCACGTGACGGTTTGGTGTAGGTAAACGGCGTGCGACAGCAATAGTTGAAGTTTGGGTGATTGAATACATAAAGGCACCTCCTCTAAGACATCGTGAACTACATATTCACTTTAATACTATGAAAGAAAGGTGCCAATTTTTAGAAATAGACGGAAATAAATTTCCCCCTCTATTATTACGCTTGTTCGCTCGCTAGCGTTGCTGAACGATGAAACATTCTAAGTTGTTGAATTTCCTCTTTCCAGATCGTCGAATCAATGGTTTCCAAGATAAGAGGGATACCATTAAAGCGAGAATCAGAGGCAATATACTCAAAACAATCCCAGCCAATTTCGCCTTTTCCTAAAGAATGGTGTCGATCGACTCGGCTCGCGAACTCAGCTTTTGAATCATTGATGTGCATTGCTCTTAGATAGTGCATACCCACGATGCGGTCGAACTCAGCAAAAGTATGCTCACACGCCTCTTTTGTACGTAAGTCATAGCCAGCAGTAAACGTATGGCAGGTGTCTAAGCACACACCCACACGTGACTTATCTTCTACCTGCTCGATAATCTCGGCTAGATGTTCAAACTTCCAACCCAGATTAGTGCCCTGCCCAGACGTATTCTCGATCACTGCGATTACGTCAGGTACCGCTTGATGAGCTAGGTTGATCGATTCAGCGATCTTCGCCAAACATTCGCTTTCTGAGATTTTCTTTAAATGACTCCCAGGATGAAAATTCAAAAGCGTTAGTCCAAGTTGATTACAACGCTCCATTTCATCAATAAAAGCCGCGCGTGATTTCTCTAGCTTCTCTTCTTCTGGCGCTCCTAGGTTAATCAGGTAGGAGTCATGAGGAAGAATGTGCTCAGCACCGTAGCCCAACATTTTGCAATTGGCTTTAAAGGCACTAATGGTTTTCGCTTCTAGTGGTTTTGCCGCCCACTGTCTCTGGTTCTTGGTAAACAGTGCAAACGCATTGGCACCTATTTCACGTGCACGCATAGGCGCCTGATCAACACCACCAGCAGCCGACACATGAGCGCCAATAAACTTAATATTTGTTTCCGGTTTTGAGGATGAATTATTGTTTGTCATTAAATCACTTTACACTTTCAGAATGCTTAATAAATAAAGGGTCGTATCGGTTGTAGTTCAATAAAAACACAACAAATGTAGTAAACTTACAGCAAATATGACTGTTAAATATTTTTTATACTTTAAAATATTTTGTAATTACTTTGTTTTTAAAGGTTTTATTGATTTACCTCAATATAATCACCTTTGTAAAAATATGGTTTTTGGTTGTTTTTTGACTTAAATCAATGTTAACCTTACTAATATTAGGTATATATTACCCAGCTCAATAAAAATCGAAAGTTAACACCATAATCAAACCACATTCAGTGGACTAGGAGATAGTTATGATCCAAGGTATTCAAATTACTAAAGCAGCAAACGATGACCTACTAAACTCAATCTGGCTACTAGATAGCGAGAAGAATGAAGCTCGTTGTGTTGTTGCTACTGCAGGTTTCGAAGCTGACCAAGTTATCTCAGCTGCAGACCTAGGCGAGTACGAAAGCCGTGAAGTTGCAATCGAAGCAGCACCACGCATCGAAGGTGGTCAACACCTAAACGTTAACGTTCTTAAGCGTGAAACGCTAGAAGACGCAGTTGCTCACCCAGAGAACTACCCACAGCTAACTATCCGTGTATCGGGTTACGCTGTACGTTTCAACTCTCTAACAACTGAACAGCAACGTGACGTTATCGCACGTACGTTCACTGAGTCTCTATAATTTTTAGAGCTTAAATTAGAATACAAAAACGGCGCTCATTGAGCG
>NZ_JBFRKQ010000052.1:0-73546 GCF_041469505.1 Vibrio sp. 10N.286.49.E11 | reverse complement strand
GAACTTATTAAGTTCAGCGCCTTTTTGTTTACGCATTTTATATTCAGTATTGGTGTTCGTTTGTTCTTCGTTCTTTGAGATTAGAAACTTAAGGCTTACGCCGACATTGGAACCAATACAAGCGTACCGAAGATAACCGTAATAAGACCACAGATTACGGGTACAGACGTACGTTTTACGACTTCAAATGGGCTGATTTTACCCATACCAGAAGTCGCTACGATTACGCCAGATACTGGTGAAATTGTACGACCTAGGTTCGATGCTTGAAGCATTGGGATGATTAGGAACGCTGGGTTCAAGCCCATTTTCGCCGCTAATGATGGAGCCAGTTCTACGAATGCATAGAATGGCGCGTTACCAGAACCTGTCGCGATAGCAGCAGCAACTGTTAGACCAGTCAGGATAAGCATTAATGCGATACCGCCAGCGCCAGCTGATTCAGCAAGGCCGATTAGGTTATCAATTGCACCGATAGACATTAGGCCCTGAGCAAATACACCCGCCGCAACCAACAGCATTACTACGCCTTTAAATGCTTCGGCCATACCTTGGTAGCAAGAATCTAGGTCTTCTAGTGTTTTTTCGCCGTCAAACTTCTTCACAACGTAATCGATAACAGCGCCCACGAAAATTGAACCTACTACGATGGTGTAGATATCAAGTGAAAGGCCCGGAATGGTACGACCGTTGAATAGAAATACTCCAAAAATAGGTAAGAATGGAAGAGCAGCATAAAAAGCCGGCGCATTCGTTTCAATTTCTGAAACATCTACTTTTTCCATTGGCGTGTTTTCTTTCTTATCTAGGTATTTGTTCCAGAAGAAAGCCGCACCCGCCATCACGATGATCGCACAGATAGAAACAGGCAGTACCGTTTGAACAGCAAACACATCAAGAGACATACCTGATTTTTCTGCTGCGATAACCACATCACCCGACGTTGGTGAAAGAATGATTGCTGCAGGTGATGCACAAACCGCCACCGCTGCTGGACGAGAAATACCCATTGCCGTCATCATTGGGAATAGGGTCGCCATCAATAGCACGCCAAGGCCTGTTGCAGAACTTACTGCTAGAGACATTAGACACGCTACGATGTAAGCCGCAACAAGAAGTACGTATGGAGATTTGATAGCAGCAAGCGGTTTAGAGAATTGTTTTACTACCACATTGTTTGCGCCGATATGCGTCATGTAAGAAGCAAAGCCACAAAGAAGCATGATTTGCATGCCTAGGCCGCCTCCACGGTACTGAAGCATGTACTTAACGAATTCTAGTGAGTCGGTAACCATGTTACCTGTTGAAGCGACCTTAGCGGGTAAGACTGTGTGACCTATAAGGCCAGTAATAAGAAGTAGGGCAAGGCCAGCTGTCAGTAATACACCTGCCGCTTTATAGCCTTTCACAATAAAGTAACCAACAGCGATAGTAATCACTAATCCGATCAAGAGCTCTAACATAGAAATCTCCACAAAGTTTAAAAAAATATAAGAAAGTGTTTCAGAATATGACAATGAATGTACAGAAAACTGCACTGTGGCACGAGGCATAGTTGAGGTTGATATGATCTAAGACAAACATTTTTTTCGATGTTAATTGTGGTTGTAAATCGTGAATAACTACTGTTGTTTAGATGTTAATAAACAAATTTTGTGGCTTGTTAGAATATAACTTGGATCACCTTTGATTGTGAGGAGTTGCATACAAAGTTGTGGATTTATAAATCTATGACTTTTGGGGCCTAACGTACAAAAATAAAGAGAAATGTGTGCTTTTACATGATATCTGATTAGTTTATGAACTGAAGCCGACTGGGAACGGAAAGTTAAGTAGGCTTCAGCGAGGGTTGAATTGATGTGGAAATGCATAGGTCCTAACGTATTGGCTTAAGTACAGCTACTGACCGAAATAGTTGATAGTTAGCCGATTAGTTAATGTTCAATTCAGGATCTGCATTTGAGTAAGCAGGTAGGTCAGAACATATTACTTTTTTACAGAAGTGAATCATTCCGCGCTGAGTGACCAATAATAATTCATCATTATTTAGTGGGATATAAGCCATGGCATCTGAAGAAAGCTCTACACCTTCACTGATCATAAACTCTCTCAATTGCGTGAAAAGCTAAGAGAGTTTGTATCATTTAACATGGTACGAAGCTGTCTAGAAATGTGCGAAGTTGTCTGGAACTTTGGATACTGCCTAGAACGGTACAAAACAGTCTAGAACGGAGCAAAATTGTCATGTACCACTGTTGGTACTGTCCAGCGTTGATGCGCATCTATAGGCTCTATTGCCGAGTTATGGTGTGGTATTTGTCCACGGTCGCCATACAACCACAATACCAAGTTCGAACGTTCACCACTTGTTATCGGCAGCGCCGCATGGGCAACGTTTCCTCGATGAATCATAGCGACACCAGGCGTGAATGTCGTTTCGTTCATCTTACCCGTAGCAGGGTCATAAAAGTTAAGTTCTGAGCCTGAAAACTTTTCATCTGGCATATTTACGTTTATGTTGAGCGTGACCGAAGACGCATCAGTATGCAGGCGTAAAGACGTATCTTTGTTTGCTTGATACTGAATTGAGAATCCAAAAGTTTGTGTATCGTAGCCCATGATTTCAGGGAACAGTAAGCGAGCGATAGGGCGCATGTAACTGTCGAGTAAATCTCGGTAAAACGCTTGGAAACTTGGCGCGGCTAAATAACCTTCAGATCGGCTGTCTAACATTGCTCCACCACGGTTAAGCACTATGCCATATGGTGGGCGAAGCGGGATTTGAGCATTCGAGACAGCTTCTAAGTAATCACGCAACTCAGCGAGACGTTCAGCATCAAAGAACTGGAACTTAAATACTCCAGGAGAGATCTCTTCGAGTAAGTCTTTTACCGCGATTTCTTTCGTTGGATCTTGCCAAGCTTCTCTAACAGCTTCACGCAGGCGGGCATCTAACAGTGAATCATCGAAATCCAATTGGCTGCCTTCCGCACTTGCTTCCCATTCTTTCCAAGCCTCGCTGAACAAGCCCTTATTGTTGTCCCAAAACTGTTGTACAGAAGGAGCTCGTTGAAGCATCGCTTCTCGTGTCGGTAAATCGATGGCGCGTGCGCGCTCTAGTTGATTAGATAACATAATGTGTTCGCTCCTTTTGTTTGCTTGCAACCAATCTATTACACCAAGGTTTGTAGATAAACGGGGCGCTGGGCAAAACAGAATTAACGTTTTCTATATAATCAGCTAAAGGTGGGGTTACTTTTAAAAAGCTGTCAGTCTTTGCTTAGACGTGGTCATTTGAACAATGAACGCAAGGTTTGCTTAGCGAGTTGCGATGTCGTGGGCGCATCAGTGATAAAACAGCGTATGGATGAGATACCCACACGCCGTTTCAAGTATCAGTAGTGATTCGAGACACAACTGATGGGGTGACTTTCTATCTATGAGTAATCTATCTATGATCAATATTGATCTTCGAGAAGCTGACCGAGAATACTTGACCAGCAAACTCTCTTGACGGCTTTATTTGGGCGTAAAGACCGGCTTTAAAGTAGTACTCTTCCTCTAACCATGCTTTTGACAACGTAACCTTGTTGCCATCACGATCTTCTGTTTCTATGCCCCATGGTAAGAACTGTTCTGTTAATTCATTATCAATGAGTGTTGAAAGGTAAATACCTTGGTCATCAAGACGAATCGTGTAATCCCAATCCAGGTTTGCAGGTGCGACTCCTAGGTTGACACTGAATGGCTGACAGTCGCTACACATTTTGTTTCCTGGTAGAAATGAATCGTTCAGAACAACACGTACCGGCTTATTTTCACCATCCCACTGCAATTTCACTAGCGCTTGTTTAATGTTTTTACCATGAATTTGGCCGAGAACCACTTTAGGGTCACTGCCTGTCACGTCTTTATTCGGGAACTGATCAACGCTCACTGTCGCTTTAAGTTCATGTGTCCCTGTTACCGCCCAGTTTTGGTCTTTAGTGCTGCATCGATTTTCGGTATTGAACTTATACAATTCACGAAGTTCCGAACGAGCGTATTTTGTGTTTGCTGTAGTTGAAACTTGACCACCAAGATCAACGGTGAATTTTAGACGTTCTTCGCCATTAACAGACTCACGAGAGAACCAAGGAAGATGAGTGTCGTTGGTTAAGTACTCTTTACCATTACATTCTTGGGGAATGAGCTCGGCTGCGCTGCTACGGCCATTGTTGTAGTAATCGTCACCACTGACTGGAAGGGTGATTTTCCATTGCTCGATGTTCCAATTGCAATCTGTGCATGTTTTAAGCTCTGCTTGTTCGCTTTTAGCATTAGCTTCACAGCCAGCGAGTAATAATCCACTAGAGATAAACGCAGCAACTTTGAGGTATTTTAAAGGTTGTTGATAGTTGAACATAAAAATAATTTGTAATACAAAAGGTGAGCAAACTTTATCGATAAACCATGAGGTTTTCATTGGCTAAAGAGCGGTTTTACATTTTGTTGACAGAGCTTTGAGCTACCGATCCCAAAAACACATCTCAATACAATTTTTCTAGTTATGGAGATAGAGCTAGAGTCAATGAGGTTGGTTTTCGTATACGGCTTAGTAATGATTCTCTGAACGATCATGCAAATCCTTTTGCATGTTCGATGGGGAAGCGTAATTTAGAAATCGTAGTTGAGGTTCATTGAGCTGTAGATTTCGGCGTTACTTTGGTCTGATGCGACAGTGGTGTTGTAGATGTATTCGGTATCAAAAGTCAGAGCTAAATTGCCCATCAATATGTTCTTTAGATAGCCTTTGAGGTTGTAATTGGTGTTCTCTTCACCGTAAGCCATGTTAGCCGTTGCCCCCATAGAAAACGTTTCTGTGATCGTCAGAGAGCCATCAACACTGGCATTCACGATTAGTTCATAGTTCTCTTTGTTCGGGAACTCTTCATCGGAGGATTGCCGTTGACTGATTCGGTAACCCGGACCAGCAGAGCCTTGAAGTTTGATTCTTTCAGTATCATAAAAGTGGCGACCCAATCCTGTAGCCGTTATAAATTGCTTACGATAAGTACCAAAGTGGTCGTGTTCAAAACGTGTTGTTGCGACCAAATAGGTGACTTCGTTCAAGTCATAGCTGATGCCATAGTTGGTGGTATAGCGATTGGTGCCGTCTTCATCGTTTTCAGCATCGGTATAGTAGGTATCAAACTGAACTCGTTGGCCCCAGTTTTCTTTTTTGTAACCAACAGAGATTCCAGAGTTGATCGACAAGGATGAGCTGGTGTTTTGCGAGTAGATAAACCCGAGCTTGGTCAGGGGCGTAAAAGGGGATTCTTCAGTTTCTTCTTATACCTCAGAAGCTTCGCTTAATACAACGTCGTCCTCGAGTACTACTTCTTCAACCTCTTCTCCAAATACGGGCATAGAGAACGCGATGAGAAATAGAGGCAGCTTTGCTAGGGAGCGTGTGTATAAAACTGTGTTGGTTAATAGGTGCTTAGTTTATGTTCAAAGCGCCAGAACAGTATTTAAATGAATGTGAATGATCTTTCGTGAGGTTACTTGATATTGGTTTAGGAATATTTGGGTAGGAAAGTTGGTTTTATGATTGAGTTAACAGCATAGAAACACAGAGAACAAGGCGCTCTCTGTGTTGGTCATTTTGCTATTATCGAAACTCGCTGATGAGCATTATCTCTGGCGTCTGGCGACCAAAGTGAATCGGTAATCGTTAGATGTGAAGTAGTTGCGGCTGTATTCAAATACTGTGTTGTTAGCTAGGTAACCACGAGTACGTTTTTCAATAATCGGTTGAGCAGGGTCAATACCTAACTGTTTAGCAACGTCTTCAGGCGGAAGAATCGGTACCAATTCCTGCTCACTTCGATCAATCACCATGCCTTTGGTGTTCTCAATAAAGTCGTATTTTGATGTCTGCATCACTTGATAGGTGAGATCTGGGAATAGGGCAACAGGTAACCAAGTTTCTTCAACCGTGATTGGATTGTTGTCTATGAAGCGAACACGCTTTACGTAGAAAACTAATTCGCCTTCTTTAATATCTAGATGTTCAGACATCGCCAAAGAACAGGGCTTCATTTCAAAGGCTAGAACATCACTGTGTGTAACCACATCCAAATGCGCCCACTTTTCTTGAAAGCTCGACTGTTTGTAGATGTCGTAATTGATCTTGTTCTCTTTGACGTAAGTACCGCTGCCTTGAACGCTTTCAAGCTCATCGTTTTCGATCAGTAGTTTCAGTGCTTGCCTAACCGTTACACGGCTTACCGAGAATACTTCACGCAATTGCGCTTCCGTTGGGAGTGCTTCTCCAACTTTATATTCACCAGAACTGATCTTTTCTCTTATTGCATCGGCGATTTGGCGATACATAGGGAGTCTTGCCATTTTTGCCTCATTTGTGCGCTAGGACAACTAGACTTTGATTAACAACCTGTACCTTAAATACGTAAATTTGCTCTATATAAGCCTTGCTTTAAAGGTTAGTGTGAGCGTCGTATCGGCGTTTTGTAGTACATATAATACAAATTAAACGATACATAACAAGCTTTCTTAAAGGATTTACCAATACGATTTAAATACAAATTAAATACAAATATGTATTGATGAGATCGTGATCACGGATTAAATGTCTTGAAGTTGTATTATTCTTCTCGTCGACAGGGACGACTGTCGTACTAATCCGTGACTATGGGACAAAGGTTATGAAACTTACTACTCTAACGAATAAGTCGCTCGTAAATCTGCAAACTACGTTTAGCAGTCGAGAAGAAGCGATTTACGCACTTGCTGACCAACTGGATCAGCAAGGCAAACTGCATAACAAGCAAGAGTACCTTGATGCAGTATTTGCTCGTGAAGAGCAAGGCCCGACAGCGCTTGGTGAAGGCCTAGCAGTACCGCATGGCAAGACTGACGCGGTTAAAGAAGCTGGCTTCGCTGTAGCAACGCTTAAAGAAGACATGAAATGGAAAGGCTTGGATGAAGACGAAGATGTAAATCTTATCTTCCTAATTGCGATTCCAAATGCAGAAGCGGGTTCTACCCACATGCACCTGCTGACCGAACTGACAACCACATTGGTTGATGACGATGTTCGTGAAGCAGTATTAAAAGCAACAACCGCTGATGAAATCTTCGCGCTTCTTGATGGCGATAATCAGCAAGAAGAAAAACAAGACAACTTAGATACAAATGCGCCGACAATTGTATGTGTTACTGCTTGCCCAGCAGGCATTGCTCACACCTATATGGCGGCTGAGTACCTAGAAAAAGCGGGAAAAAAGCTTGGCTACAAGGTTCATGTTGAAAAGCAGGGCGCAAACGGTATTGAAGATCGCTTAACTGCGGAACAACTTAACAATGCTGTGGCGTGTGTTTTTGCTGCTGAAGTTGCGATTAAAGAATCTGAGCGCTTTAACGGCATTCCTCGTGTTGAAACACCAGTTGCAGAACCGATTAAACACGGTGAGCGCATTCTTAATGAAGCGATTGAAGAGTCGAAAAAAGGTAATGGTGCAGAACGCACAGTGGCTACCGACAACAAGCCTAAAAAGTTGCCACTGAAAACTGAGCTTAAACAAGCACTGCTTTCTGGTATTTCTTACGCAGTTCCTCTTATCGTTGCTGGTGGTACTGTTCTTGCGGTTGCTGTTCTTATCGCGCAAATTTTTGACCTGCAAGAGCTTTACGCAACAAAAGATTCTTGGCTGTGGATGTATCGTAAATTAGGTGGCGGCCTATTAGGTACATTAATGGTGCCAGTACTGGCAGCTTACACAGCATACTCATTAGCCGACAAACCGGCACTTGGTCCTGGTTTTGCTGCGGGTATTGCCGCAAACATCATTGGTTCTGGTTTCCTAGGCGGTGTTGTTGGTGGTTTGATTGCTGGTTACGTAATGCGTTGGGTAAAAGAGCATGTTCGCTTAGGCCCTGCATTTAACGGCTTCCTTACTTTCTACCTTTACCCGGTGATTGGTACTTTGGTAGCGGGTAGCTTGATGCTGTTTGTTATCGGTAAACCTGTTGCGTTCTTAAACCAAGGTTTAACGGACTGGTTGAACGGTATGTCAGGCACCAATGCGTTGTTATTGGGTGCAATTTTAGGTCTGTTTGTATCATTCGACCTAGGTGGTCCGGTAAACAAAGCTGCTTACGCATTCTGTTTAGGTGCAATGGCAAACGGTGTTTATGGTCCTTACGCAATCTTTGGCTCAGTAAAAATGGTATCGGCGTTCACGGTAACGGCTTCTACCATGATTGCTCCACGCTTATTCAAAGACTTTGAGATTGAAACCGGTAAATCTACATGGCTACTTGGTCTTGCGGGTATTACTGAAGGTGCAATCCCAATGGCGATTGAAGATCCAATCCGTGTAATCGGCTCATTCTTACTAGGCTCTGTGGTTACAGGTGCAATGGTTGGTGCGGCAGGTATTGGTCTATCGACTCCGGGCGCAGGTATCTTCTCTATCTTCTTGTTACACGATTCCGGTTTGGGCGCATTCTCTGCTGCTGCTATCTGGTTCGGTGCTGCGATTGTCGGCACAGTGATTTCAACCATTACTCTTCTGATGTGGCGTGGTCACGCTGTAAAAAAGGGTAAGTTTGAAGCAAGTACTGCAACACAGAACTAACTGAATTTTGAGTTAGCTCCTAACTCACTACGAAATCAATATATAAGAAATAACAAACAACTGGCTGTCCTAAATACCTGTGCTCCTAACGGTTTTATTCACACAGATTCTGGGCGTGGTTTTCTGCACCCTAAATTTAGTGACAGCCAATTTTAACCCCTTGAAAAAATTTAATTTAGTCGTATTTGGGTTCGAACTTTAGTTTTACTCGAAGCGACACATTTAGGTAAATGATTATGACTACATCACGCGTACATATTACTCCTCACATGCACTGGGATCGTGAATGGTATTTCACAACAGAAGAGTCTCGTATTCTTCTTGTGAACAACATGGAAGAAATCATGAACCGTCTGGAGAGCGATCCAGAATACAAATACTACGTTCTAGATGGTCAAACCGCCGTTTTAGAAGACTACTTCGCAATCAAACCAGAAAACACAGAGCGCGTAAAAGCATTGGTTGAAGCGGGCAAGTTAATTATTGGCCCTTGGTATTCTCAAACCGACACAATGCAAGTTTCTGGTGAGTCAATTGTACGTAACATGATGTATGGCATTCGTGACTGCATGAAGTTTGGCGATGCAATGAAGATTGGTTACCTACCAGATTCATTCAGCATGAGCTCACAGCTGCCAATGATCTACAACGGCTTCGACATCACGCGTGCAATGTTCTGGCGTGGTTGTTCAGAGCGTCATGGCACCAACAAAACAGAATTCTTATGGCAGTCTAATGACGGCAGTGAAGTGGTGGCACAAGTGCTTCCGCTGGGTTACGCGATTGGTAAATACCTTCCACAAGACGAAGAAGGCTTGCGTGCTCGTTTAGATAAGTACTTCCCAGTGCTAGAAAAGCCATCGGTGACTAAAGATATCTTGCTACCGAACGGCCACGACCAAATGCCGATTCAAAAAGACATCTTTGAAGTAATGGACAAGCTTCGCGAAATCTACCCAGATCGTGAATTCTCAATGAGCCGTTACGAAGAAGTGTTCGAGAAAGTAGAAGCGGCGCGCGACCAACTCGACACCATCAAAGGCGAGTTCAACGACGGTAAATACATGCGTGTTCACCGTACGATCTCTTCTACGCGTATGGACATCAAACTGATCCACGCAGAAATCGAAAACAAGATTGTAAACATCTTAGAACCGCTAGCGTCTATCGCTTGGACATTAGGTTTTGAATACCACCACGGTTTGATTGAGAAAATGTGGAAAGAGAGCATGAAGAACCACGCTCATGACTCTATTGGTTGCTGTTGTTCAGACAAGGTACACGCTGAAATCTTAAACCGTTACATCCTTGCTGACGACATGGCGACAAACCTGATTCATTTCTACAAGCGTAAGATTGTCGACCATATGCCAGATCGCGAAGGTTGCGACAAACTGGCGATGTTCAACCTTTCTCCATACGAGCGTGAAGAAGTGGTTAACACCACTATCACTATCCGTGCTCAAGAGTTCTCTATCTTTGATGAAAACGAAAACCTAGTTGAGTACTTCATCCAAGACAAGCGCCAAATTGACCCGGGTAAAGTAGACCGTCAAATCGTTCACTACGGTAACTACGACCCGTTCATGGAGTTTGATATTCAAATCAAACGCACTGTGCCAGCGATGGGTTTCACCACGTTACACATCCAAGGTAATGAGAAGGGCGCAGTTAAAGTCGCAGAGCAGAAAGACTACTTGCTAGAGAACGAATACTACCGAATTAATGTAAACGACAACGGTACTCTGACTATTTTCGATAAAGAGACAGAGCAAGTATTCGACCAAGCACTTCGTTTAGAAGATGGTTCTGATGACGGCGATGAGTACGATTACTCTCCATCTCGTCAAGAGTGGCTGTTGTACTCTGATGAATTCCCGGTAGAAACATCAATTGACCACCAAGGTTTCCAATCGGTAGCAAACATCGCTTTCCGCATGAACGTGCCAGCAAACCTTACAGAGCGTGAAGAACGCACGGGTCAAAATGGATTCGTTGAAGCGCAATGCCAAGTGGTATTGAAGCAAGGTTCTCGCCGCATCGAAGTCCGTATGGAATTGGACAACCAAGCCGACGACCACCGTGTACGTGTATTAGTACCTACGCCATTTATTTCTGAAACTGTGGTAGCAGATAACCAGTTCGGTTGTATTACTCGACCAACCAATGACCCTGCAATGGCGGTTTGGGAAGAAGAGAAGTGGAAAGAAGCACCGGTTCCTGTGTATCAGTTAATGAACTTTGCTGCGCTAGAAAACGGCAAAGCGGGTATGGCTATTATGTCGAATGGTCTGCGTGAATTTGAAGTGATTGCATCTAAAGGTGACGAAAATAGAGATACCTTCGCACTGACACTATTCCGTGGTATTGGCGTGTTGGGTAAAGAAGAGCTATTGCTTCGCCCAGGCCGTCCATCAGGCATCAAGATTCCGACACCAGATTCGCAAGTGCGCGGTAAGTTAGTGTGTGAATTTACGTTGTGCGGTTTCTCTGGTAACCATATTGACGCGAACATCATGGCGCAAGCACGTGACAATGTCACTCTAATCGAATGCTACAACAAGATCCCTTACAACGCGATGAAGCTCAACGTGGGTGAGCAGAACCTACCTATGAGTTTTAGCCTTCTGTCTAAGCAACAATCAGGCGCGGTGTTGAGTGTGCTGAAGAAAGCGGAAGACGAAGATGCACTGATCATGCGTGTCTACAACCCGGCAGAATCGGTTTCAGTATCGGATTCAATCTCTTTTACTCAAGCGGTTTCAAGCTGGAAAGAGACAAGAATGGACGAGCGCGTACGCGAAGGTGATGTAGCATCTGAAGAGTTCGGCCAGATAGCACCTTGCCAAGCAAAAACATTCCAAATCAAATTCTAATTTCGATAACCCGCTCACCTTGGTGGGCGGGAATGGTGAACGACAATGAAAATTGTAATTGCCCCTGATTCATTTAAAGAATCACTCGACGCTCATCAAGTTGCGTCTTACATTGAGCGTGGATTTGCCGATGTTTTCCCTTACGCAGAGTTTGTGAAAATTCCACTCGCCGATGGCGGAGAAGGCACGGTAGACGTGTTGCTAGAGGCGCTCAATGGTAAGAAGCAACGGCTGCACACGACGGATCCAATCGGGCGTGAATGTACGGCTTATTGGGCTTCGTTGGAACAGACTGTTGATGGCGCCAACGTAAAAACTGCCTTGGTGGAATTTGCTCAAGCATCGGGTTTAGACCTATTAACCGTAGAAGAAAGAGCACCGTTAACCGCATCTTCGTTTGGTACTGGGCTATTGATCAAAGATGCACTAGATCAAGGTGTTGAACAAATCATTATTGGTTTGGGCGGCAGCGCAACCAATGATGCAGGTGCTGGCATCTTACAAGCGTTGGGAGGCAAGTTATTAGACAAGCAAGGCAACGAGCTATCTGGTGGCGGCGCCGAATTAAGCCGGTTAGCAAGCATCGATCTTGAAGGACTGCACCCTAGATGCAAAGAAGTGACGTTCGTGGTCGCGTGTGATGTGAATAATCCATTATGTGGCGAAAGCGGAGCCAGTACTGTGTTTGGTCCGCAAAAAGGCGCATCAAAAGCTCAAGTTGAACAACTTGATACTGCGATCGGGCACTTTGCCGATATCGCTCAAGCACATACGGGTACTAATCATCGCGACACAGCTGGATTTGGTGCTGCTGGTGGTACACCTCTGGGGTTAAGTCTTGCATTCAATATCCAAATTAAAGCGGGTATTGAGATGGTATTAGATGCCTTGGATGCAGATAAGGTTCTTGAAGGTGCTTCACTGGTCGTGACCGGAGAGGGGCAGATGGACAACCAAACCCTGCAAGGTAAAACACCTTTCGGTATCGCTCAGCGAGCTCAAAAGTTGAGTATTCCAACCATTGGAATTGCGGGCTCTTTGGGGCAAGACGTTGAAAAACTTTACGGCTCAATGTCTAGCTTATTTGGAACCGTACGTTCACCTCAGTCTTTAGACCAAGTTTTATCAGAAGCGAATCAAAACCTGACTCGCACTGCCCGTAATATCGCCGCCACGCTCAAGCTTGGTAGCCAGATTTTTAATGAGAAGTAATTATGTCTCTATTTAAACTCGACAACGTTATTCAAAACTACGCATGGGGAAGCAAAGACTCCATTAACCAATTGTTTGGTATTGTGAACCCAAACCAGGAACCTCAAGCAGAAATTTGGATGGGTGCTCATCCAAATGGTTGTTCAAAGGTAGGCGATACCGGTGAATCGCTTTCTCACATGATTGATGAAAACAAAATCGATGTCTTAGGCGGATACACGGCGGCTCGTTTCGGTGAATTGCCTTTCTTGTTTAAGGTGTTGGCCGCTGAAACACCGTTATCGATTCAGGTTCACCCGAACAAGCGAAAATCAGAATTAGGTTTTGAGCGTGAGAATGCACTTGGTATCCCTTTGAATGCGTCTAATCGCAACTACAAAGATCCAAACCATAAACCTGAGTTGGTTTATGCGTTGACCTTCTACAAAGCGATGAATGGCTTTCGTCCAATCGACGACATTATTGCCTTGTTCGAAGAAGCGGATATTCCTTCGTTAGCGATTGAACTTAATGTACTAAAAGCCAATGCCGACAGTGATTCTTTGAAGTCGTTCTTTAGCGCCATTATGTCTCTTGAAGGTGACCGCAAAGCGTCTGCGCTTAATGAGCTTTATGCTGCACATGCGCGACCAGCCAAAACGGTCATGGGGCGTGAAGCTCTTCAATACAGCATCGAATTCAAACAGCATTATCCAGGTGATATTGGCTTATTTGCGCCATTAATGCTTAACACGGTTGAGCTGGCGCCCGGTGAAGCGATGTTCCTGTTCGCAGAAACCCCACATGCTTATGTTCAAGGTACGGGTTTAGAGATTATGGCAAACTCAGACAATGTGCTGCGTGCCGGTCTCACTCCCAAATATATCGATGTCCCTGAGCTTATCGACAACACAATCTTTGAGCCGATTAAGCCAGAAGATATCCGCCTTAAGCCTGTATTGAAAGAGGGCAAGATGAGTTATCCGATTCCAGTGGATGACTTTGGCTTTGATATCTTGTCTGCGACTGATGAGAGCAAGTCACAGTATCTACGTAGCGCGGAGATCTTGTTCTGTGTGGAAGGAGAGGCGACCGTCACTTCAGAAGGGCGGTCAGTTTCTCTTAAGCCCGGAGAATCGGTCTTTGTAAGTAGTAATTCAAGTGTTTACCAATATCAAGGGAATGGCATTTTGGCTCGTGCTTTTAACTAGTGCCCCCGTGCTAGCGATCAGCAAAAGAAATGTCAGAGTGCCACTGTAAAGTGGTACTCAATATTGGATTGATGGTTGTTACCTATCTGTCTTTGACAGTCATGATTATTGACCATACCCGCTACTCTGGCGGGTTTTTTCATTATTAGAATGAGCAGATATAAGCTTGTAGAAAAGACAAACCCTGCGATCAGAGCAGGGCTTTTTATTGAATTAGTACTGAGTGACTGGTTAGGCAATGTGCGTCATTTTATTAAGCACAAAGGTTTCAATACAACCTTCAGTCGCAGCCATGTAGTCAGCGATGTGTTGGCTCGCTAAGTGTTTCTCTAGATGAACTTCAGACTCCCAGTTCTCATGAAAAACGAAGTGAGCAGGGTTACTGTTATCTTGGTGCAGATCGTAGTTAATACAGCCGTCTTCAACACGGGTTTTATCGATCAATTTAATCATCTCAGCTTTTACAAGCTCAGTTTTGTCTTCTTTAGAGACGATCGTTGCAATAATAGTCAGTTTGCTCATTTTCAATTCCTTCGCTTTAAACTCGGTAAGTTTAAGTAATATAAGTATAAATTCAGAATGAAGAAAGAGTTCTGAAATCCAATAACTATGGTTCTTACCATCCACAATTCAAACTCGAGAGCATAGGGCCAGAGCCGAGTAGGTTATGCTAATTAAAAAAAGCCCTCATAGCAATATGAGGGCTTTTGAATAAGAATCAAACTGTGTTGTTACTGGGGTGTTAAGCGTACTGTTTTAGCTTAAGCGTATTGCTCAACCGTCATTGCCCAATTTTTCTTCTGTTGTTCGAAATTCATTTTGATTTGCTGATAACGAACCTTAAGAACAGAGTGTTCGTACTTCTTCACAACGTCTTCGCGCTTGCTTTCAAGTAGCTGTTTTTTAACTTCGTAATATTCGTTCATGTTTGATACTAGAGCATCAAACTCTTGTTGAAGCTTCTCTGCGATTTGTTGCTTGTCGGCACGATGCATGATTTTTTGCTGGGTGCGTTTAAGTAACATTGACGCTTCAGCTTTCTCAATACGAGCTTGAGGGGTTTTCTTAAGCTTACTTGCCAGTCCCATCAACGAAGCACTCTTAATCAACCATTTTGTTGGATCGTATTGCCACCAGTAGATGCCGTTACGGTAGTCGTTCTCAAAGATGTGGTGGAAGTTGTGGTAGCCTTCGCCGAAAGTGAGTACTGCTAACACACCGTTATCACGTGCTGTGTTTTTGTCAGTAAAAGGTTGGCTACCCCAGATGTGAGCAAGAGAGTTAATAAAGAATGTTGTGTGGTGGTTAAGTACCAAACGAACTGAACCTACGATTAACAACATGCCAATCACGTCACCGTAAATCACGCCTAAAGCGATAGGAACACCGAAATTCATTAGTAATGCTAACAGAACATAGTGCTTGTGCTGCCACATAACAATCTTATCTTTTTTAAGGTCACGGCAGTTTTCGTAGTTTTCGTACATTGAGGTGCTGTAATTACGAATCATCCAGCCAATGTGTGAGTACCAAAATCCACGTTTTGCAGAGTATGGGTCTTTGTCGTTGTTATCGACATGCTTGTGGTGAACACGGTGATCAGAAGACCAGTGTAGCGCGCTGTTCTGCAGGGCAAATGCACCACCTAATGCAAACAGGAATCTTAGGCTTGAATGCGCTTCAAACGCTTTATGTGACCATAAGCGGTGATAACCTGTCGTGATTGAAAGGTTACAGAACGTAAAGCAGATTGCTAGCCATATCCAGTGCTCCATGCCATAGCCAAAAAAGTAGCCATAAACGGGAGCCGCTACAACAGCAAGCAGCATACTAAAAGAGAACACAAAAATATTGAGCCAGATTAATGGCGGCTTTTTTGTAGATTGTTTGTCGGCACTATTCATTAGCAAATTTCCATTGGGCTTACATCTGTGCGCTAGAATATCAGCGTACACGTGTAAGTCAATATTGAAAGTGTAAACGTGTATTAGTATGTTTTGCTTAAATATTGTATAAAGGTAGTGTGAAATGTAGTAGCAAGTCATAAATGGAAGTACTAAGGGCTAATAAATGGAAATTAAGGTAGCTGAATATAAAGATTATGAGCGGATTGCCCAATTACACGCGGATAGCTGGAAGCTATATTACCGTGGCATTCTTGCTGATGATTACCTAGAACATGATGTTTTGGAGGACAGATCTGTTATTTGGCAGACTCGTTTGATTAATCCTCCTTTCAACCAACATGTTTTATTGCTTGAGGAAGGCGGTTTACTGGTTGGTTTTGTCTGCGCGTTCGGTAATCACAACTTTGAGCGTGGTACGTTCATCGATGCGTTACATGTAGATAATAATTATCGTGGACGAGGTGTAGGCAAGCGTCTGCTGTCTGAATTGTCGAAGTGGTTGCAGCAATACTATTCGGACTCAGGGCTTTACCTAGAGGTGATGTCTGAGAACCACCAAGCGATTGCTTTTTATCAGGCGATTGGGGGCAAAGAAGAACTAGAGCAAGTTTGGAACGCACCATGTGGCAGCCAAGTGAATGAAAAAGTGATTTCTTGGAGCTCTCCCGTTGAACTTGAACAGAAAACAGCGAGCGTTGTGTATTCTTAGTCGATTCTTGTTGAATACTGTTTTTTTGCTGAGTAGCAGGTTCTTAACGAAGCTATTTTAAAGCAGAAGAACAAAGACAAAAGCCCCGAGTATTAAGTTGCTCGGGGCTTTTTTGATTGAATTAGTGGTCGTTTTAATGATTCGCAAAGATGCGTGAAATATTGGGCGATTAATCACACCATGTGATCTTATTCCTACCGCCTTTTTTCGAAATGTAGAGTGCTTGGTCAGCGTCGTCGATAAGCTGCTCGACAGAACCAAGGGCTTGAGGGGCATGTTTCACACCGATTGAAATTGTTACTTCTAATCTAAGGCGAGTAGGGGATTCTAAAAGGGCATTAACCAGCGATTCAATTGAAGCCTCGGTTTCTCCTTGGACCAGCACCAAAAACTCTTCACCGCCGTATCGAAAGCAGTTACTGCTAGTCGGTAGTCGTTTTTGAATCTCATCGGCCAGTTCTTTAATCACCATGTCACCCATTTGATGGCCGTAGGTGTCGTTAATCGATTTGAAATGATCAATATCTATCATGAGCGATGTAATGGATCGCTGACGGTCTATGCTCGGTTCTATCACCTGATGAAGATAAAGGCGGTTGTAGCAGCCCGTTAGTGCGTCTTGATAGGAAAGGGCCTCGAACATATTAGATTGCTTGCGAAGCTGAATCGCTTGTTTGCGGAGTTGCTCGGATTGAGCGAAACGTTTGTGTACTTCCAGGTCACGTCTAACACAGGCCGCTGAGATTAGGATGTAAGCCGAGATATAAACGGAAATTGTTTCTATTTCATGCTCTGGCTCCGCTTCATAAAGCAGTGGCGCAAGGCCGATGAGATAAGCCAAAAAGATAAACGACAGCGTAGATATACTGTATCTGGCTGACAATCTTGAAAACGTACCAATGTAGATCATCACTAAAATGATGCCACCTTGGTAATCGAAGTTGTTCAGCTCGATGGCTAGTCGACCGACATAGACCAAGAAAAGTGAGCTAATTACAAGGAAGGCACTTTCTACGAGTTCCAAAACGTTGGGTTTGTTTGTAATACAGTATCTGGCGGCGGCCATCATCAATAAAAAAAGTATGACTCGGAAAATGATAGGCGTAATGCACTCGCTACCAAAGTGGATGTAGTCGGTGACGATAAAAGCACAGAATATTGAGATAGGGATGTAGATGAAATTTATGTACGGCAAATAAATTTCATTATCGAAATAGGTTTTAAATCTTTGATTCTTGAACCCAGAATAAGAGCGCATTGAGAAATTAGCCGAGATTGATACACAATAATTTGCTTAGTATGTCACAGTCTTTGGGATTGTAAACGACCATTTCTATAGATTTGTCAGTATGTTAGCTAGATCAACAAACGGTAGCGGGCAATATTCACGCTCTATTATCGATAGAGCGTGAATATCTAGAGGCTGGTGTAACAGTGGTAAACAGAAATTAAAGCAGATTATAAAAACTAATCGCGATTAACGCTTGTTCTTCAGGTAACGCTTACGACGCTCTTCTTTTTTCTTAATCTGTTGTTCCGCTTTCAGCGCAGCCGCTTCTTCAACTTCGATCAGCTCTTGTGTGATCATTTCTGGCAACTCAAGCGTTACCTTACCTAAAGTGCCATTACGCAATTCGTGAAGCAGGATTTCTGAACATTTGTGAATGTCGATATGACCACCGGCACGAAGTGCACCACGCTTACGGCCAATCGCTTCCATCAGTTCGATGTCAGACTCTGGCAGCTCTTCAATTTGGTAACGCTCTTGCAAAAGGTTAGGGTACTGCTTTGCTAGGTATTCTACTGTGTAGAATGCCACTTCATCGTATTCCATTGCTGTATCTTTTACAGCACCTGTTGCAGCCAAGCGGAAGCCACTGTGTGGGTTTTCTACTTTAGGCCAAAGGATTCCTGGAGTGTCTGAAAGGATCACGCCATTCTGCAGGTTGATACGTTGTTGACGACGAGTTACCGCAGGTTGGTTACCAGTAACCGCGATCGTACGTCCAGCCAAGCAGTTGATAATGGTCGATTTACCCACGTTCGGGATGCCCATGATCATTGTACGAATATTCTTGCCCATCTGTTCACGGTGCGGTGCCAGTTTACGTACCAGCTCCATAACGTGGTTAACTTCTTCTTTTACGCTAGTCGTAATCGCAATCGCTTTAACGCCTTGCTCCTTCTCGAAGTGCTCAATCCAACGTTGAGTCAGTTCAGGATCTGCAAGGTCACGCTTGTTCAGCACTTTTACACAAGGCTTATCGCCGCGCAGTGAAGAGATCATTGGGTTTTCACTACTGAACGGGATACGAGCGTCCAGTACTTCGATGATCACATCAACTTGTGGGATAACTTCTTCGATTTCTTTGCGGGCTTTATGCATGTGACCCGGAAACCATTGAATAGACATAGAGATAAACCTTGATAAATATATTTGCTGCACATTGTAAGGGTTGGATGATACGTGTAAAGGTATATCTATCCCGACCTTCAATGAGCTCAGTGAGTTTGCTTGAAGTATAGGCGACTTGGTGATGTTTATTTAGCTGATGATTGACCTATTGAAGGTGGGAGCCGCTAATCTTGTAAAGCGTAAAAAGCCGCTATGTCTTTCAAATCTTGATCGTTAAGCTTACTTAGTTGCGCTCGCATCATATCCGCGTAATCGCCCTGCCTATCTCCGGTTTGATACGCTTTCATTGTATTAAAGAGATAGGTTGGATCTTGGCCAGAAAGCTTAGGATAGGAGTTATTAGTCGATTGACTGGTAGGGTTATGACAAAAAACGCAGCTTGGTGATTTAACTTTACCTAGTTCAGCGTCGCCAAAATCAGAGGCATGAAGGTTAGAGGAAAGAGCTAGCAATATTAGAGCGAAGGTTGGGTAATGCACGTTTTTACTCCGGTAAAAACATGATTATAAAGCTTCCCCTAAGAGGAAGCTCAAGTCTTATTTGTTCTGGGTGAACATTTAGTATGGCTTAAAGTACATTTGCCAACTTTGTTAGGAATCGAGCGATGTCTTCTGCACTAATATCACGGTGAGTAACAAAGCGAACAGGATTACCCGGTGACATCGTAATGCCTTGTTCACCTAACTCTTGTGCGATGCGGTTGATATCGACTGACTCATCTAATTTAGCAAACACAATGTTAGTTTGGATGAAATCAGGGTTAACAGAAAAGCCTTCTAGCTTGTTTAAACCAATCGCTAGATTTTTTGCATTGTCGTGGTCAGCTTTAAGTTGAGTAACGTTCTCTGTTAAAGCCATTTTTCCCGCTGCGGCAAGAATACCTGCTTGGCGCATACCGCCGCCGACCATTTTACGTAGTCGACGTGCTTTAGCGATGTATTCTTTGTTGCCAAGAAGTAGTGAGCCGATAGGAGCGCCTAAACCTTTTGATAAGCAAATCGTCATAGAGTCAAAGTGCTGTGCGATCTCTTTAATGTGAACGTCTAACGCGACTGCCGCATTGTATACGCGTGCACCGTCTAAGTGCATCTGTAAACCATGTTGGTTTACGAACTCACGAGCTTCCGCTAGGTAAGACATTGGCAGCACTTTACCATTGATCGTGTTTTCTAAACTAAGAAGCTTAGTACGAGCAAAGTGGCTGTCGTCTGGCTTAATCGCAGCAGCAAGCCTTTTAAAATCTAAAGTGCCGTCTGGGTTGTTCTCGATTGGTTGAGGTTGAATCGAGCCCAATACCGCCGCGCCACCGGCTTCGTATTTGTAGTTGTGCGCCTGTTGACCACATAGGTATTCATCACCACGCTCACAGTGCGCCATTAGGCCGAGTAGGTTGGCTTGCGTACCTGAAGAGGTAAACATTGCCGCTTCAAAGCCTGTCTCATTTGCTGCCCACTGTTCTAGTTCGTTGACGGTTGGGTCATCGCCATAAACATCATCGCCCACTTCTGCGTTTGCCATTGCGTCACGCATAGCTTGCGAAGGTTTAGTTACGGTATCAGAACGAAAGTCCATGTTTCTCTCCTAGAGTACTTTAGGTAGCCATATAATTGGCTATAGATGGCCACATAGTTGGGCTTTACTTAAACAAGCGATAGTTTTGGTATCAGTGATTTGATCGTGTCGTATTTTATCGTGCAGTTCTTCTAAACTCAGTTCGATCACTTCTATTACTTCATCGTCATCGCATTCAAAGCGGGTAGTGAGGCTTAAGTCTTTTGCGACAAACAGATGTTGTATCTCATCACAGAAGCCAGCCAAAGGGGTGACTTGCCCCAAGCTTTGAAAAGAAGTTGCACTGTAACCTGTTTCTTCTTCCAGTTCGCGTTGGGCACATTGAAGAGGTGTCTCATCTATTTCCATCGTGCCTGCGGGTAGTTCCAAAAGCCATTTCTTTAGAGAAGGGCGGAACTGGTTAATGAGGATGATTTTTCCAGACGAAGTGATAGGAAGAATAACTGCCGCGCCAGGGTGATTGATTGTTGTATGTTTTACCACGACGTTCGTAGGGAGCGTCACGTTCTCCTCTATGAGAGAAATACTTTTCCATTTATGGATAACTTTACTCATGCAGTCTGGCCACATTCCTTGCCAATTTTTCGTATAACGGAAGACGTGCACCACCATAACGTCTATGGTGTCGAAAATAAAAGAAAAATTAGGTTTCGTATTAGATTTAGTTTCACGCCGTTCGTGATGTTACTCTCATAATTGGAATCTATGATTGCGCCAAAATTACCGACGTAACCATCTGATATAAATGCAACTCAATAATAAAATGCACTTGTAACAAAGCGCTAACAAATGTATAAAAACAATTCTACACTCTCAACTGTTCAAAGATTTTCGGAGTAACGCATGAACCCTTCTATTTCTTCACATGCTGACAAGGCGCTACTCTCTGAAAGAATCAATAAATTAGCGCATGCTCTGTCTGATGGTGTCTACGAAAGAGAAGACACCATTAAGCTTTGTTTACTGGCTGCTTTGGCTGGTGAAAGCGTGTTTCTATTAGGCCCTCCGGGCATCGCAAAAAGCCTTATCGCGAAACGTCTCATTCAGGCTTTTGATAACAGCAGCTATTTCGAATATTTGATGACTCGTTTCTCTACTCCCGAGGAAGTGTTCGGCCCACTAAGTATCCAAGAATTAAAAGACAACGGTCGTTACGTAAGACTCACCGAAGGCTACCTACCAACTGCACAAGTCGTCTTCCTCGATGAGATCTGGAAAGCCGGCCCTGCAATCCTAAACACGCTACTTACTGTCGTTAACGAAAAGACTTTCAAAAACGGCAGTGATATTGAACGTGTACCGATGCGTCTACTAGTATCGGCATCCAACGAACTTCCAGATGAAGACAGCGGCTTGGAAGCACTTTATGACCGTATGTTGGTACGCGTGTTCGTGAACCGTATTCAAAACAAACAAAACTTCAAATCGATGCTGACGACGGGTACTTCTCAAGAAGCGGTAATTCCAAAAGGTTTGGCGATTACGGACATTGAATACCATCAATGGCAGAAAGAGCTCGATAAGCTGGAACTGACAGACAATTCGTTTGATAAGTTGTTTGAACTAAAAACCATGCTTGAAGAGACGGTTAAGAAGCAAGGCTCTGCTTCAGAGTCAGAATTGTATGTATCAGACAGACGCTGGAAGAAGGCCGTTAAACTATTGAAAGCGAGTGCGTTCTTTAGTGGTCGCGATAGCGTGAACCCGCTGGATATTATGCTTCTGCAAGATTGTTTGTGGCATAGCCCAGAATCACGTGATGTGGTTCGTAGCGTGGTGAAAGACTTTGCATTGAACCGAGCGTTTGATCAACAAGAGTCGAAAGCTCAAATTGAAATGTCTCGTGAAGAGTTAGAAGAGATTCAAGACGATGTTGAATCAACGTTGTCGGTGTCACTTTCTATGGAGTCAACCAGTGGCTTGTTGCGTAAAGATGTTTACCAGAATGACATCAAGAACGCGAAAATGTACAGTGTGGGCAGTGCTTACAATCTAGTGAAACTGGTTATGCTGCAAAGCAACATGTCGGTTTCTGAATCTGAGAAAGGCGATAGCCGTTGGGTATACGTAGCCAAAGACGATTTTGATCGTGTTCTTAAAGAAGGTCACGGTGATATTTACGGTTACGTAAACGAAAATAAAAACCTATGCCGTTTAAAACTCGACTTGGATGCATCAAACCAATTAGTGATTAAAGACATCGCCAATCGCTCTGTATTGGTGAGTGTGGTTACTACTGACGGTTTAGACCAAGAACTGTACAACAAGTGGTTGAGTGGCGCTGAGAAAGCCTTAGAACAGTTAACTGAAGCTGAATTCAAGTTAAAACGCGTTCGTACTGAATTCCATGATGCATTACCTCATAACTATATTGACCCTGATTTACCAAAAGCGATGGAAGCAAGTTTGCAATCGGTAACGCAAGATCTTGAAACCACGAAAGTGAAGAGTGCCAAGATCACTCAGCGTATTAAGTTTATGAGCCAGTACTTCGAGTAAGAGGAGAGCATATGTTAGGAGCAGACGGCTTAAACCTCGCTTTGATGGTAGCTGATTCCGGAATCATTGATACCGCGATGAATGATCTCATCGCTCGTTCTCAAGTCATGATGGCTGCAGAGAACAAAGGTGTGAAAACATCAGTGAAAAACCACTTAGTTAAATGGCGCGGTAAAGTTAAAAAACGCGTTACTAAGGTGTGTGAAACTGATCGATTCCAAGAGGAAATCGCCCTTTACCAAGAAGTGATTTACTGGGATGAACCTCAGTTCTTTGATGAGATTGACAGCGTTATCAAAAAGCTGGAGTGGCACTCAGCGTTTTATCTACAAGCTCGACGCCTTATGGAGAACAACAAGGGTGTTTATAACGCGATGTTTCCACACTACTTTTGCGACCAATGGTACCAATCACTTTCTGATGCGATTAAACAAGCTCAAGTAACTGAACTTGAAACAAGCAAAGAAAAAGTCTTAGCCGATCTTTATCAGCGCATGGAAACCATGAAAAACATGGATAAAGTGACTGAGTCGGGTGATGAAGGCAGTGTAGGGCGCTTGTGGGACATGGCTTCTGCCAAATTAAGCAAAACAGACCTTACCATCATGAAACGTCATGCTGAGTTCTTGAATAAGCACAAGGGCTTGCAAGAGATCGCTGAAAAGCTAGGCCGTATGGCTGGTGAGGAAGATGATCCTTCGCTACACAAAGCCCCTGTAGAAGAATTGCAGGTGGTTGAAGAGAAAAGCGATGAAGCGGTCGATGATATTGTCGGGATTCATGAAAGTGATGACCTTAACAAGATGCTGCCAAACGAAACCATGTTCTTAGCTTATCCTGAACTTGAGGTTATCTTTTACAAGCACTTGGCCGACAAGCGTTTACTGAGCTATCGCTCGCAAGGTAAATCACGCACGTTACGCAAAGTGAAGGCGCAAAAACCAGATAGCAAGAACATCGATATTGAAAAGGGCCCGTTTATCGTCTGTGTGGACGCTTCGGGTTCTATGAGTGGTTTCCCTGAGCAGTCTGCTAAAGCAATGGCTTATGCCTTAATGCAAATTGCTCTTGCAGAAGAGAGAGACTGTTATGTGATTCTTTTTTCTTCTGAGCAGATTACCTATGAGTTAACCAGGCAAGATGGCCTACGTGAAGCGAGCGACTTCTTAAGTTACTCATTCCACGGCGGTACGGATTTGGAACCTGTTCTCATGAAGTCGATTGACCTAATGACTGGTGATAAATACAAGAATGCCGATTTAATCGTACTTTCTGACTTTATTGCGCCGAAACAATCAGACGAAATGATTGCTCAGGTTGAAAAGTTGAAAGAACACAAAAACCGTTTCCATGCGGTTAGTCTTTCTAAGTATGGCAACCCTCAACTTATGACTATGTTTGACCACTGCTGGGCGTATCATCCGAGTCTTGTCGGTCGTTTCATGAAGAAGTGGTAGCGCTAGAACATCTTGTTTAACTCGATTTTGCTGTGTGTTTTTTGATTAAAGAGATCGAACATGCAGCAATTTGATTTAAATGTCAGCAAACGGAATTTAAATTCACTTTTTTGTTTGACTATCTCCCCTCAATCCGTAAAGTAAGCACCCGAACACAGCGGTGCGGCTTACTTAAGTCCCTAAAGTGTTGAATTAAAAAAGGCGCCTTGGCAGAGTGGCTATGCAGCGGATTGCAAATCCGTGGACCTCGGTTCGACTCCGGGAGGCGCCTCCATTCTTTTTCTTAGCTTGATAAGTTAAGAGATATTAAGAATGAAAATGCGATACTAGCTCAGTTGGTAGAGCGCAACCTTGCCAAGGTTGAGGTCATCGGTTCGAACCCGATGTATCGCTCCAAATTTTGTAGTGTTGATTCATTTTGACATTAAGATGGTGTTTTACTTTTCAGTAATCGGCATCGCAATAAAAAATTGCGTGCCCTGGTGGTGGAATTGGTAGACACAAGGGATTTAAAATCCCTCGACGTTCGCGTTGTGCCGGTTCAAGTCCGGCCCGGGGCACCATCTATTTGATTATTACCTCGCTTGGCATTGATCAAAAGAGTTGTTCTCTTAAAACACTATTGAAGGCGCCTTGGCAGAGTGGCTATGCAGCGGATTGCAAATCCGTGGACCTCGGTTCGACTCCGGGAGGCGCCTCCATCATTCAGAAAAAACCAGTCCTAGTGACTGGTTTTTTCGTTTTTGACCCCGCTAAAAGCTTCCTACGTACCCATTTCAATGCTTATCAAAGAAATCTTTGTTACGGATATACTTGCTCATTAAGTGGTAAGAGAAAGGTCTTATCAGCCAACTAAAGATAGAGCGACCAAGGCGGATTAATGTAGGAGTGTTCTCATAGATTCGTCCGTTATAAAGCCAAAGCACTTTACCTACATGCCAATAGAGCAAAGGAACCGGTGGCATGAAGGTCACGATGTCGATGTCACAGCAAATTCGGTAGGTCTTCTTACTCATGCGATAGTGCTTTCGAAAGCTCCAATCACCAATGGCGGGTTGGCCAAAAGTCACTATTCGTTTAATACAGCCTGGGTACTTTTGATCAAAGTAATCAGCGAAGACACAACCGATAGCGCCTCCGGAAGAGTGGCCAGTAATAGACACTCTTTTTCCTTGTTCGATGAGAGGTGTGAGCGTGGCTTCCAAGCGCTCAATAACGGTTAAGCCAAGCTTATCTTCATTACGACTTGGCTGGCTCTCTTGAAACATTAGATGGTAGAAACCCGCATGCACACGATAATTGAGCCCAATTCTCTTACAGCTTCTTGTCCATAGAGCAAAGGTTAGTAGCCAATCTGAGATACTGTGCGATCCTTTGATTACCACAACCACTTCATCTTTGTCGCTACTCCACAACACTCTAATCATGGTTTTACCAAACTGGTTCTTGATGATGCGTTGTCCATTAGGGTCAAAACCATAGCGAGTCTGCTTAAAAACTCTAGGGTAGGCGAGGTTACAAAGAACGGCATAGCGCTCATATTGATATCGTTTTAGTGGTTTCACATGTTTACTTCTTAATAAGAGTTACTTCAAACTCTAATCGTTGAATGTGAAAAGCACATGAAAACGCCATTTGCTTGGTTTAAAACAATAAAATCACCGCATTCAATTGGTATTTGAATCAATGGTTGTCAGTGATTTGTCCGTTTAAATTAGAAATCCAAGTATAAGAACCGTACAAGCTGCACTAAATTTATTCTTTTGAGTTCGATAATTAATCACTTGAATTAAAAGATAAAATTTATTGTTGACGAATTTTTTCCTTCCGTTAAAGTACACCTCGTTCTCACGGCTTAGGTCGCTGAGAGATGGTGTTTTTACTTTTCAGTAATCGGCCTCGCAAGATTGCGTTGCCCTGGTGGTGGAATTGGTAGACACAAGGGATTTAAAATCCCTCGGCGTTCGCGCTGTGCCGGTTCAAGTCCGGCCCGGGGCACCATCTATCTAGCTTCTACATTTTGAGTAGAGTGATGAACAAAGAGTTGTTCTCTTAAATCACTATTAAAGGCGCCTTGGCAGAGTGGCTATGCAGCGGATTGCAAATCCGTGGACCTCGGTTCGACTCCGGGAGGCGCCTCCATTCTTTCTCTTAGTTTGATAAGTTAAGAGATAATAAGAATGAAAATGCGATACTAGCTCAGTTGGTAGAGCGCAACCTTGCCAAGGTTGAGGTCATCGGTTCGAACCCGATGTATCGCTCCAAATTTTGTAGTGTTGATTCATTTCGACATTAAGATGGTGTTTTACTTTTCAGTAATCGGCATCGCAATAAAGAATTGCGTGCCCTGGTGGTGGAATTGGTAGACACAAGGGATTTAAAATCCCTCGACGTTCGCGTTGTGCCGGTTCAAGTCCGGCCCGGGGCACCATCTATTTGATTATTACCTCGCTTGGTATTAATCAAAAGAGTTGTTCTCTTAAAACACTATTGAAGGCGCCTTGGCAGAGTGGCTATGCAGCGGATTGCAAATCCGTGGACCTCGGTTCGACTCCGGGAGGCGCCTCCACTATTCAAAGTTGAAAGGCCAGCAGAAATGCTGGCCTTTTTGCTATCTGAAATTCTAAACCCTCATGCTATGTTCAAACTTCCACGTATGCTCTCTAATCAGTAGCACCACTAGGAACAAGCTATATCAGATCACTTTTGTGCCGGTCTTTTCCTTATGTAAACCTATCATTTGCTAAACAACCAACAGCATCTGTTAACCAATTGCGCCGTTTGTGAGTGGAATGAGTGGGGAATGGAAAAGGGCGACTGTCTTTTGCGTCATTAAATTCTTCATATTTATACATAGTTGCTCATGATCCTGTAACGCTTTCATGAGTTATTACACTTATTATGACCACAAATGAAAATGATTGTCATTTACTTGTGTTACTGCTAACCTATTGTGAAACTTTACAACATCTTATCTACTGCACGAAAGTGTATATAAAACCCCGCTAAACCTTATTAAACCTACGGTTATTAGTTTGCTTCGTATGATAAATCAGCAGATCTACCTCTTTTGTCCTACCCCTTTAGGGTAGTTCGATTTCGTAATTGATTTACATCATATTTTCATTTTCTTTCATAATTCATTATTCGCTCAGTTAAGAAATATATAACCTTCAGGAATTCTTATGAGCAAGATGAAGCTAGTCGTAATCGGTAACGGGATGGTCGGCCATCGCTATATCGAAGATTTAGTCGAGAAGACAGACGTTGCTAACATGGACATCACAGTCTTCTGTGAAGAGCCTCGCGTAGCCTATGATCGTGTACACCTTTCTTCTTACTTTTCACACCATACTGCGGACGAACTTTCTTTAGTTAAAGAAGGCTTCTACGAGAAACACGGCATCAACATGCTGATCGGTGAGCGTGCTATTAACGTTAACCGTGAAAAGAAAACAGTTTACTCAAGTACTGGTCGTGAAATTCAATACGACAAGCTAATCCTTGCTACAGGTTCATACCCATTCGTTCCGCCAATCAAAGGTAACGAAGGTAAAGACTGTTTCGTTTACCGCACAATCGAAGACTTGAAAGCTATCGAAGCAACCGCTAAGAATTCTAAATCTGGTGTGGTTGTTGGTGGTGGTTTGCTTGGTCTTGAAGCTGCAGGCGCACTAAAAGCTCTTGGTGTAACCACGCACGTTGTTGAGTTTGCTCCAAAGCTAATGGCTGAGCAGCTTGACCAAGCGGGTGGTAACCAACTTCGTCAAAAAATCGAACGTATGGGCGTTAACGTACATACAAGTAAGAACACGCTTGAGATTGCTCCTGAAGGCACTGAAGCTCGTAACGTAATGCGCTTTGCAGACGGTACAGAGCTAGAAACTGATTTCATCGTATTCTCTGCTGGTATTCGCCCACAAGACAAACTTGCTCGTCAAATGGGGCTGGGTATTGCACCACGTGGCGGTATCGAGATTAATGATCACTGTCAAACGACAGACAAAGACATCTACGCAATCGGTGAGTGTGCGTCTTGGAACCAAACGTTCTACGGCCTAGTGGCTCCTGGTTACAAAATGGCAACGGTAGCGGTTGACCACGTTGTTGGTAACGAAAGCACATTTGAAGGTGCTGACATGTCTGCGAAGCTTAAGCTTTTGGGCGTGAAAGTAGGCTCTATCGGCGATGCGAACGGTCGTACTCCTGGCTGTAAGAGCTACGTTTACCAAAACGAAGAACAAGAAGTTTACAAGCGTCTAATCGTTTCTGAAGACAACAAGAAGCTGCTTGGTGCAGTAATGGTTGGTGACACGTCTGACTACGGTGATCTTCTACAGCTTATGCTGAACGAAATCGACCTACCAGAACACCCAGATGCATTGATTCTTCCTGCTCATGCTGGTGCTGAAAAGCCAACACTTGGCGCGGATTCTCTTCCTGAGTCTGCTGTTATCTGTTCTTGTTTCGATGTGACTAAAGGCAAGATCGCTCAAGCGGTTGCTGAAGGTCACCACACAATCGGTGATATCAAAGCAGTAACAGGCGCAGGTACTGGTTGTGGTGGTTGTATTCCACTAGTGACTTCAGTACTAAACGCTGAACTTGCTAAAGCTGGTGTTGAAGTGAAGAACGACGTGTGTGAGCACTTTGCATACTCTCGCCAAGAGCTTTTCCACCTAATTCGCATCGAAGAAATCAAAACGTTCGATGAGCTATTAGAGAAATACGGTAAAGGCTACGGCTGTGAAGTATGTAAGCCTCTAGCAGGTTCTATCCTTGCTTCTTGCTGGGGTGAACACATCCTTAAGCCTGAATTAGTGAAGCTGCACGATACCAACGACAACTTCCTAGGTAACATGCAAAAAGACGGTACTTACTCTGTAATCCCTCGTATGGCGGGTGGTGAAGTAACACCTCAAGCACTAAGCGTTCTTGCTGATGTTGCTGCTGAATACAACTTGTACACCAAGATCACAGGTGCACAACGTATCGGCCTATTTGGTGCTCAGAAAGATGACTTACCAGCAATCTGGAAGAAGTTAATCGCTGCAGGTTACGAAACGGGTCAAGCTTACGCAAAAGCACTTCGTATGGCGAAAACATGTGTAGGTTCTACTTGGTGTCGTTACGGCGTTCAAGATTCAGTTGGCCTAGGCGTGATGATCGAGAACCGTTACAAAGGCATCCGTACTCCTCATAAGATGAAGTTTGGTGTGTCTGGCTGTACTCGTGAGTGTGCTGAAGCTCAAGGTAAAGATTTAGGTATTATTGCGACTGACGCAGGTTGGAACATGTATGTATGTGGTAACGGTGGTATGAAACCCCGTCACGCAGACTTACTGGCAAGCGACCTAGACCAAGAAACGCTAATCAAGTACATCGACCGTTTCATGATGTTCTACATCCGCACGGCTGCGCCACTACAACGTACTTCGGTATGGATGGACAACCTAGAAGGTGGTGTTGATTACCTACGTGAAGTGATTGTAGACAACAAGCTTGGTATCAATGACCAACTTGAAACTGACATTGCTGGCCTAGTTGATAACTTCGCTTGTGAATGGACAGATACAATCAACGACGAAGCTCAACTTAAGCGCTTTGCACACTTCATCAATGCTGATGACCGCGATGATAACGTTGTGTTTGTTGAAGATGGTCGTGAACAACACCGTCCTGCGACATTCACTGAGAAACACCCTGAAGCCATTACTTCAAAGCATCAGGGCGACATCATTCACGTAGAATCTGTTTAAGGGGAGACGACATCATGGCATTTACCAAAGTTTGTAAGATCGAAGACATTATCCCAGGTACAGGTGTTTGTGCGTTGGTTAGTGGTGAGCAAGTAGCTGTATTCCGCCCAACGAAAGCTGAAGAAGTATTCGCGATTAGCAACACAGACCCTTACTTCCAGTCAAACGTGTTATCACGTGGCTTGATTGTTGAGCACAAAGAAGAGCTTTGGGTAGCAAGCCCACTTAAGAAGCAACGCTTTAACCTAGCAACAGGTGTGTGCATGGAAGACGAGAACTTCAACGTGAAAGCGTACAAAGCTCGTGTTGCCAAAGGCGCTGTAGAAATCTCTGCTTAATCTTCGGATGAGTAAGATTTGATAGTTCAAGGGTTCTAGTTCTCGATATTGCCTTAACTCGGCAACTAGAGCCTTTTCCTATCCAATTTTAACTTTTAATTTAAACTTTTTAAGGACAACCTTATGTCTCCTGATTACAAACCAGCTGAATTCGTTCAAACGATGATTGATGTGGGTGAAGCGAAAACGAAAACAAGTACTCGCGATCTTCTGATTCGAAGCACTATGGCTGGTATCATCCTTTCTCTAGCGGTTGTTGTTGCTATTACAGCAATGGTTCAAACCGGTATTGGCCTTGTTGGCGCACTTGTGTTCCCAGTTGGCTTCGTCATTCTAAGTGTAATGGGTTATGACCTAGTAACTGGCGTATTCGGCCTTGCACCTTTAGCGAAATTCGACAACCGCCCAGGTATTACTTGGGGTCGTATCCTACGTTGTTGGGGTATTGTTGGTCTTGGTAACCTTATCGGTTCTTTGATTGTTGCTTTCCTTGTTGCAGTATCACTAACGGGTAACTTCTCTTTAGAACCAAACGCTGTTGCTCAAAAGTTCATTGCTGTTTCTACAGGTCGTAGCCTAGGTTTTGAAAACATGGGTATGGACGGATGGATCACGTGTTTCGTACGCGGTATCTTCTGTAACCTTATGGTATGTCTAGGTGTGATTGGCAACATGACTGCACGCACAGTATCTGGCCGTGTAGCAATGATGTGGTTCCCAATCTTCATCTTCTTCGCACTCGTATTTGAGCACACAGTAGTAAACATGTTCCTATTCCCACTGGGTATGATTCTTGGCGCTGACTTCGGTATTGCGACATGGTTGAACTTCAACCTTATCCCAACAATCCTAGGTAACATCGTTGGTGGTCTATTAATGACGTGTGTTCCTCTATACCTAACTCACGCTAAAACTGCGCCTTCTCTAGGTGCTAAGTAATCCTCAGTAGGGTGAAACGTAATTTAGTATGAGATTAAGAGCCCCAACAACATGTTTGGGGCTTTTTTAGTTCGAAAGCCCTTATATCATTGCGCAAATTACTCGCAATAGACTGTTTTGTTATAATTACTTCTATCTTCGTTAGTATTTAGACTGAATATTTATATCAACACCTGATAGTCTAAGGGTTAAGGATTTGGATAAGTCATCATCAATACAGTGACTTATCACATAGATTTAAGCTTGAGATAAAACAAGCAAACCTTCGGAGCGCAGCATGTCAGAAGTATCGTCATCGAATGTTAAAGAAGTAAACAAAGGATTTGTTTCATTGGTAGGTGCAGGTCCGGGCGACCCAGACTTACTTACGCTAAAAGCCGCACGAGTGATTCAACAAGCAGACGTGTTGGTTTATGACCGCTTGGTATCAAAAGATATTTTGGCGATGGCTAATCCAGAAGCAGAAATGTTGTATGTGGGCAAAAAGCTCGATCATCACTGCGTACCGCAAGATCAGATCAACCAACTATTAGTGACCAAAGCTCAAGAGAACAAACACGTAGTGCGTCTAAAAGGTGGTGACTCGTTTATCTTTGGTCGTGGTGGTGAAGAGTGTGAAACGTTAGCTGAGAATGACGTGAGATTTGAAGTGATTCCGGGCATCACAGCTGCTGCCGGAGCAACGGCTTATGCGGGCATTCCGTTGACGCACCGTGATCATGCACAAAGCGTGCAGTTTATTACAGGTCACTTGAAGAAAGATGGCGAAGATATTGACTGGCAATCTCTTGCTCAGCACAACCATACCATCGTGTTTTACATGGGCTTGAAAGAGAGTCCGAACATTCAGAAGAATCTACTCGATAATGGTATGCGAGCTGACATGCCAGTTGCGATCATCGAAAACGGTACACGCCAAGAACAAAAGGTGTTTAGAGGTGGGTTACGTGATTTAGCTGACCTTGCGAGCGTCGCAAAGAGCCCAGCGCTGATTGTTGTAGGCAGCGTGGCTCAGCTCCATGAAAAACTTGCTTGGTTTAACAAACAAGCTTGATCGTTTGACCTTCTAATTGGATCTCTAAGCCACTACTGAGTCCATCAAGAATCAAATACTGCAGCGGCTGCCTTGTCGCTGCATTTCTTGTTGGCGCATCGGCATTTCGTCAATGATATTGGTGATCTGTTTCCAATCTGTTTTGCCACTCCATCGGTGCTTCTCTTTCCCGTCTTTACCAATCAAAACAGCGGTATGTGATCCTTTCGGGATCTCGTAAATACTGGTGACTGCTTCTAAGTTAAACTCTTCTTCTAACCAAGTTGGGACTGTGTAACCACTCTCTGCAATAACCATAATGACGACATCTCGTTCGTCCAATTGACAGTTATTGAGCAACACTTCATTCAGAAACTCTTTAACGATTGAATCTTCCTTTGGAGCGAAATAAATCACACTGCGGTGTGGCAAAGGCTTTGAGTGAGAATAAGCGGGGTAGGCGAGTACTGAATTGATGGTTAAGCTCATGATTATTACCGTGCTGATGGTCAGTAGTTTAAGCAAACTAAACCAGCTACCAGAGTTTGATGGTTGATTTAAAGTTTGCATCGCTTTGGTTGTGTCGATGCTTACGATCGAATTGTGTGTTTGTCGGTGCAGCATTGCCAACCTCCCTTTAAAAACTCTAAGCCTGAGTACGATTTGAACGCTACGTAAAGAAGAAGGTGAAGATCAGAACCACCTAAGAAACGCTCAAAACAAATCCACTTACAATAAGCATAGTTAGGATTACGTAAAGACACTTAGCTTTACGCTAAAGATATTAGATTTACGTTAACGATAGCTGGCAGGTTCATTTTTATTGAGTAAAGCGACTCGCATTTTACAATTGAATAGAATAGGGTATACGGAAAATCTAAAGGTATGAATTTATGGAAAACATAGCAATTTTGGTCGACGTTCAGAACGTTTACTACACGACGCGCGACAAATACCGTTCTAACTTCGACTATAACCAGTTTTGGTATGTTGCCACGGAAGGGCGTAACGTTATTGCAGCTAATGCTTACGCAATCTCAAGCCAAGATCCAAAGCAGCGTCAATTTCATCATATCCTTCGTGGTGTGGGCTTTAATGTGAAGTTAAAGCCGTTTATTCAGCGTCGAGATGGCAGTGCAAAAGGCGATTGGGATGTGGGTATTGCGTTAGACGCGATAGAACTTGCTGAGACGGTTGATACGATTGTTTTGGTATCAGGAGACGGTGATTTCGAAATCCTTGTAGAGCGAATCAAAGAGCGCTTTGGCAAGCCTGTTGAAGTGTATGGTGTTCCCGGGTTAACTGCTCAAAATCTTATCGATTCTGCATCAAAATTTGTACCGATTGAAAAAGATTTTCTTCTATAGAGGAAATCGGGCACTTTATAATTGAAATCAATAATAACGATAATTAGAATGCAAACAGTTCTTATTTATCGGTATGTGTAATGTCTCGCGTTTTAGTTGTTGATGATGATATTCAGTTGTGTGAATTACTGGGTGAAGTGTTAGAAAATGAGGGGTATCACGTTGATACTGTTCATTGCGGTGAATCCGCGCTTGAGTTTATTCAATCTCACCCTGTCGATTTGGTTCTACTCGATGTAATGCTTCCGAACCTAAGCGGCATTCAAGTAGCAAGACGTATTTGTCAGCGTTTTGCTACTCCCATTCTTATGCTAACCGCGCTTAACGACGATGCCTCAATGCTCGATGGCTACCAAGCAGGCGCCGACCAGTACATCGCTAAACCTTTCAATGTTCCTGAGCTCCTGACTCGTATAAAGGTGATTTTACGCCGAGTGGGCTTTGAGCGTCAGAGACAATCTTTAGCTTCCTCTAATCACGGCTTGTGTGAACAACTCTCTCGTTTGCCATTAACTGGCACTGAAAAAGACTTGCTTGATTATTTGGTCAAAAATGACGGTATTGTCGTCTCAAAATCTGATCTGCAAATCCATGTACTCAAGAAAGAATTGTGTCCCTTCGATCGTAATTTAGATATGCATATCAGCAATATACGTAGAAAGCTCGTTCAGGCAGGTTTGTCTAAACAACATATAAAAACCGTTCGTGGTAAAGGTTACAGTTACCTAGAGTCGGTCGGAGCATGAGTAAAAAACTGCTGCGTTGCCCTGATTTTATTGCTAAGCGTAAAGACGGACTCACTTTCCAACTGTTCAGTTACCTGACCGTCATTTTGGTGAGTATTTTGATCCTGCAAGGTGTCGCTGAAAGAGCCTTGATGAAAGCGCTGCTTAAAGTCCCAGAATCGGTAAAAGCGGAAATGCTCGACCTTGCTTACCAAGCGAATGTGTTGATCGAAGAAGGGGACATGGATGAACTCGCGGACTGGGGTAATGCTCAGCAGTATTATCTGTTCGTAATTGATAAAGACAATCGTCCGATCACACATCGTCACATGCACCCACATTTTGAATTTAAGCTCAAATACTTAAGAACGTTAGATCACCAACTTAGTGATCGTGTGAGTAAGCCGATCTTCGGCCTACCACTGGATAACGGTAAAACACTGGTTATCCAACTACCGCACCAGTTTCATCCCGCAAAATCTTTTGCGCCATATTCCTATATGCTTAAAGCATTGATTGCATTGGTCGTATTGTCTCTGTTCTCGATTATCATGGCCAAAAGCCTTCAGCAACCGTTGGATAGATTGAGAGAAGCGAGCCGCAGACTGGCTCAAGGTGACTTCACGGTCAGTGTGGTGTCGGAGTTGAACTCCACCACGCGTGAATTCAACGAGCTTGCACACGATTTTGATTATATGACCTTTGAGATTAAATCTCTGGCTGAAAAGCAACGTTGTTTGATTCGTGATGTCTCACACGAGTTAAGAACACCATTAGCAAGGCAAAACCTCGCACTACACCTGCTGCGCAGCAAGGTTGATGATAAAAGCATTGGTTTGCTAGAACGAATGGAAAATGAAACAGAAGAGATGAATAAGCTGGTGGGTGAGATACTTGAATTTAGCCGCTTAGAAACCTCTCGCTATGACTCCAAGTTAAGTTTAATGCACCTTGAGCACTATTGTTCAATGTTGATCGCGCAGATGCAAAACGATTTAAAACCGAATCAAACTTTGATTGGTTCCCTAGAGACGCCGATATCAATGGTGAACGTTGATGAGAGGCTACTGCTTCGAGTCATTGGTAACTTGGTCGGGAATGCCATTAAATACGCGGGTGAGAACGCTCATGTGGTCGTGACGACATACGAACAGGTAATGGATAGACGTTACAGTGTAATATCTGTAGAAGATGACGGTGACGGTATTCCCGATAACAAGATTGCAGGTATATTCGACCCGTTTACTCGTATTGAATCAGCAAGAGACAAACGGTCTGGTGGCTACGGTCTGGGCCTTGCGATTGTTAAAGAAGCGATGGGTGTGATGAATGGACATGTAACTGCTGAGAATAGAGAAGGTGGGGGGCTGAGAGTGAACTTGATGTTCCCAATCGGTGATTAGCTTTCCCTATTGATAATTACCTTAAATTGATAACTGTCCCAACTCAGTAGTACTGACTTAAGCGATACCCAATAAAAACGCCACTGCATCTGCAGTGGCGTTTTTCTTTATGCGCTTTGGTATGGGCTAGGCGTAGCCATTAATTACGCCTGAGCTTGAAGACAAGAGCATAAGATAAGCGAGACTATGCCTGTTGGCGAGCTAGCTTAACTTCTTCTTCTTTCTCACCTGCTGCTGGGTCGTTGAAGCGAGACTCGTCTAGAGCGCCTTCAGACTTAGCAACGATGATAGATACGGCACTATCACCTGTGATGTTTACAGCGGTACGAATCATATCAAGAAGGCGGTCAACACCCATGATTAGAGCAATACCTTCAAGCGGCAGGCCAACTTGGTTCAATACCATCGCTAGCATAACAAGACCAACACCAGGGACACCTGCAGTACCAACAGACGCCAGTGTCGCCGTTAGGATAACCATTAGGTAATCACCCATTGAAAGGTCGATGTTGTACGCTTGCGCGATAAACGCCGTCGCAACACCTTGCATGATTGCAGTGCCGTCCATGTTCACAGTTGCACCTAGTGGTACTGTGAAAGAAGCGACTTTGTTGTCTACGCCCATACGGTTCTTAGCCGTTTCCATAGTTACTGGAATTGTTGCGTTCGAAGATGCTGTTGAGAATGCAAACATGATTGCATCTTCCATCTTACGTAGGAACGTAATCGGACTAAGACCTGTGAATCCTTTAAGCATCGCACTGTAAGTCACCAAGCCATGCAACAGCAGGGTACCAGCAAGCACTAAGAAGTATTCTGCTAGGTTCCAAATTGCACCTAAGCCAAGGCCAGAGAACAGTTTCGCCATCAAGAAGAATACGCCGTAAGGAGCAAGGTTCATTAGTAGCGCAACTAGCTTCATGATCACTTCGTTTAGATCAGAGAAAACTGCAGCGATACGTTCACCGGGTTTGCCCGCTGCACTGATTGCGATACCAAACAACACTGCAAATACGATAACTTGTAACGTTTTGCCCTCAGCCATCGCCTGAATAGGGTTGGTTGGGAACATGTCGATGATTACTTGGCCCAGAGAAGGGGCATCCGCTGATTTGAAAGAGCTCGCAGCAGTAAGATCCGCACCAGCTCCAGGTTGGAACAGGTTACCGATAGTTAATGCTAGAGTGATGGCAACGGCAGTAGTACCGATATAAAGTGCAAGCGTTTTGCCACCCATACGGCCAAGAGTTGATAAGTCTTTAAGAGAACTTGTACCGCACACTAGTGAAACGAAGACTAGAGGCACAACAAGCATTTTTAAACTGGCGACAAAGATTTGTCCGCCCACTTCAAAGAGTCCGTTAACGATGTAGTTGTTAACAAATCCGTTGTCTGCAAAAAGGGATTGAATGGCGAATCCCGTTAATATACCTACGACCATACCGAGGATTACTCGACCAGTCAGAGACATAGGTTTCTTGGTATTCATTTAGAACACTCCTTATTATTTATAACTTTGATACCTTTTCAAAGTGAGCAGGAGATTAGCAGTCGGATAATCAATTCGAAAAACAAAAAATGAGTTTGGAATTATAGATGTGATCAAAATCACTGATAATTGTGTAAACTAAACAAATAAAAACAAAATAATTCACTATTAATTTACATCTATCGAGGGTTTTATACATAAATTTGTCGTTTCAAAGGTAGTAAATAAGAAGAGATGATTTTCTTATCAATCTTCACGTCTTCAATTGACTGAACAAATACCGTTGTTTCAAAAAATTCGGTGAAGATAACCAGTCGATTTACGTCCATGAGCCTTAACTATTTGTATTGAATGGTTTTGTTGAACTCCTCAAATATGACTCACCGACAGGCCTTTACAAAACTTTACGAATGCAAAGAATGTAAATTTAATGCAAATGGTAATAGTTATCACTTATATTCACTCCCGAAATAATTCAGTGGTACCGGCAACGGTTCAGCGAACACATCGAATAAATAACAAAGTGTTCGTCTAAAAGAATAAAAGCGGAGTAAAGGACATGTTTTCAAAGAGCCCATTGGCTTTAGTGATCGGCGCAGTATTAGCTTCACCAGCAGTATTGGCAGAAACAGTAAAAACAGACGAGCATATGGTTGTTGAAGGTCGTGACTACGGTTATAAAGCCGACACGAACACAACAGCAATGCGCATGGAGGCGACTCAATTAGAGACTCCGGGACAAGTTTTAGTAATCGATGAGCAAATCATCGATGAACAGCGTGCAACAACGCTTGGTGACGTGCTTAAGAATGACGCGAGTGTAAGTGCTGGCGGTACAAGCCGTAACCGTGAACGTTTCTCTCTACGTGGTTTCTCGGTAGAAAGCTCTTCGGGCTTCCTTAAAAATGGCCAGCAACATTGGTCTCACTACCGTCAACCTATTGAATTACTTGAGCGAGTTGAAGTAGTAAAAGGTCCTTCAGGTCTACTTTATGGTCAGTCAGCTCCTGGTGGTTTGATTAACATGGTAGCTAAAAAACCAACTTATGAAACTCAAGTAAGTGTAAGTCAAGATATTGGTTCTAATGACCATTCTCGTACAACGGTAGACGTAAGTGGCGCTTTGAACGACGCTGAAACTCTACGTGGTCGCGCGATTCTATCTAAAGAAAGCTACGGCTCTTGGAGAACTTACGGTGACGGAACTGAACCACAAACAGAACGTTTTGTTGGTGGTGTATTCGTTGATTACGATGTAACTGAAGACGTAATGGTTTCTGTTCACTACGATAAGACCAACGACGAAGGCAGCGTAGATTCTGGTGCACTATACACACTAGACGGCAACCGAGTGGGTAGCGACAAGCATATCTGGGATGCGCAGTGGTCACAGATTGAAAACGATGTTGAGAACGTTGGTTTTGATATTGCTGCTAACCTGACTGATACATGGTCATTAAAAACAGGTTTCAACTACCAAGATTTCGAACGTATTGATATGGAAAGCTACCCAAGCTTTTCAAACATGAATCCTGATGGTACAGGAACCGTGACTCAAGGTGGCAACTACCGTCATGACAAATGGCGTTTCAGAACAGCTTATGTCGATCTAACAACAACCGCTGATCTTGCGGGCACAGAGCACCAACTATTATTCGGTGCTAACTGGTTAGGCTACAGCTATTACCGTGGTATGGATCGCTTCAGCAGCGCTGAATACGCACCAGATGCAACAGTACCAGCGCCGTCAGTGGGTCCAACATCGCTAGGTAAGATGAGTACTTACGATACTTGGGGCTTCTACATCCAAGATTTGATTACTATTAATGATGAATGGCAAGTTCTTGCGGGTGCTCGTTTCGACCGTAAAGTAAGTGATGGCGTTGCAGAAGAAAACGTAGCACCTAAGCTTGGCCTGATTTACCACCCAGTATCAAACGGTAGTATCTACGCTTCTTACTCTGAAAGTTTCGAACCACAAGGTGTTGTGTCTAGCGGAAGCCGCAACTACACCAACGATGGCGAACTTGTTGACGCAGCAACGGGCGTGTCTTACGAAGTCGGTACTAAGTGGGAACTGATGGACGAACGTCTATTCGTTTCTGGTGCGGTATTCGATATTACCCAAGAAAACATTTCAATGGATGTAGAAGACACTTCATCAGGCGATTGGACGAAGACACAAGGTGGCGAACAAGTTCACCGTGGTGCTGAGCTAGCCGCACAAGGCTTTATTTCAGAGCGCTTCTCAATGTCTGGTTCTGCAATGTACTTAGATGCTGAAATCACGAACCATGAAACATATGAAGGTAACCGTCCAGTAGACGTACCTGAGTTTGCAGCAAGCGTTTGGTCTACCTATGCAGCAACAAACGAAGTTGATGTGAACCTGGGTCTTATCTACGAAGGTTCTCGTTACGGCGATAGCGCGAACACATTCAAGAAAGACGGCTACGCACGTGTAGATATGGGTGCTGCATACACGCTTAAGTACGACGATTCTCTTGATTTCGTAGCGCGTCTAACAGTCGAGAACGTATTTGATAAAGAATACCTAGCGGGTGGCGGTTCAACATCTTCAAACCACCAATTTGCTGAAGACGTAGTAATCGGCGAAGGCCGTAACTACATGGCGACTTTACAGGTAAAATACTAATTTGTTAGTAGGGTACTATTGTTAGCCTAAATACTAAGGGGAAAGTTTCGGCTTTCTCCTTTCGTGATTCTGCTATTCAGTAAAATATCCCTAGTAATGCGAGTGACTTTTAATGATAATGAGAGTGCTTATCAATAATAGTATTTATCAATAAAATGTATTTGACCTTCTTCTATAGTAAATGACTACAATTATGAATCTTTTAAAAACTAGCCTAGCGCTTGCCATCAGTTTGGTTGCAACGTCTTCTATGGCAAACAGCTTGGATCAAGCTCAATCAATTCAAAACAAGACCAATAACGCGTCGGCTTCGAGCCAAAAGGTTATTGATAAAAGCTCACAAGCGACTTTAATGCTGCAAGCTGAGATTGAGCGTCTGCAAGAAGAAGTTAAAAACCTAGAAATCTATCACGATCACCTTGCTGCATTAGTTGAGAGCCAAAACCAAGAAGCTCAAAGCATTGAAGAGCAGATCGAAGAAATCAAATACACACGCCAAGGTGTTGTGCCATTGATGTATCAAATGATCGATGGTCTTGAACAGTTGGTAGAGAAAGACGTGCCGATTAAGAAAGAACAGCGTCTAGAAAGAGTAGAAAAGCTACAAGCAATGATGACTCGTGCTGATGTGAGTGATGCTGAGAAGTATCGTCGTATCCTGGAAGCTTACCAAATCGAGATGGACTACGGCATCAAGCTCGGTGCTTACCAAGGCCGCGTTGCATTGAGCAACGACAGAACGATTGAAGCTGACGTGTTGCACCTAGGTCGTATCTCTTTGGTGGCTCGTAACCTAAATGGCAGCCAATATTGGTCTTGGAATCAAACACAAAATCAGTGGCAAGAGCTAGATTCTTCAATGAAATCTGAGCTAGATAAAGCTTACGACATTGCAAGCCAACAAGCGGCGCCAAGCCTAATTACTTTACCTGTTTCTTTAACTGTTGCGGAGGTTAAGTAATGAACTTAAAGCCATTAGCAGCATTGCTTTGCATTACATCACTTTCATTTTCAGCTTTCTCTGCATCAGATACGACGGCTCAGCTAGTTAATAAAGCAAAATCAGAGAGTCGAACTCAAGCTTCTCACAACGTAGTGCGTGAAGCTGATTTCAAAAAGACAGAACAAGAACTGAAAGCGATCAAAGCTCAGCTTGAAGCGAAGCGTACGTCTATCCAAGGTGCGACAGATGTTCTGACTCAAACGTTCAGTGATAACGAAAACAAGCTTGCTCGCTTAGAAGAGAAGCTGCGTTTAGAAACCGGTAGCTTAGGCGAGCTGTTCGGTGTCGTTCGTCAAAACGCAAAAGAACTCGGCGCAGAGCTTAGCTCAACCGTGAATAGTGTTGATCGTGCTGAACACACTGCAACTGTTGATCAAATCATTGATGCTAAATCACTGCCTTCAATGCCACAGCTGACCGGTTTGTGGATGAGCATGGTTGAACAGATCCAAGCGAGTTCTGAGCTTAGCAAATCTCAAATTGCATTCATTAATGGTGAAGGCAATACAAACAAGGTTGACGCTTACCGACTAGGTTCGATTGGTCTTGTGACAGAGCAAGGCTATGTTAGCTGGAACACTCAGCGTGAAGATGCGATCGCTTACCTTAAGCAACCACAAAATGGTCCAACGTTAGCGTCACTTTCTTCGTTAGCGAATGGTGAAGTATCTAACGTGGTTGTCGATCCTTCTCGCGGGTTTATGCTAGAGCAATTAGCACTTACGCCAAGTTTAACTGACCGTCTACAAGCGGGTGGTGTGGTTGGTAAAGTGATTCTTGGCCTACTAGCTATTGGTCTAATCATCGCATTAGTTCGTGGTGTCTCTCTTGCTATCGCACGCCAGAAAATTCGCGCGCAACTTAAGAACCCTGAGCAAGCGGGTGATAACCCACTAGGTCGTGTTCTTGCGATGTACAACAAGGAACAAAACCAAACGGTTGAAGCGTTAGAGTTGCGACTTTTAGAAGCGGTAGTTGATGAGCAGACTCACCTAGAGAAAGGTCTATCGATGCTTAAGCTATTGGCGGCACTAGCACCAATGTTGGGCCTTTTAGGTACAGTAACCGGCATGATCGAAACATTCCAAGTGATCACTCAGTTTGGTAATGGCGACCCTAAAGTTATGGCGGGTGGTATCTCGATGGCGCTTGTAACTACGGTACTTGGTCTGGTTGCGGCAATGCCTCTTCTACTGGCACACAACATTCTTAGCACTCAAGCAGAAAACATTCGCAATATTCTTGAGAAGCAAGGTATTGGTCTTGTTGCTGAGCAGGCTGAAAAGACCGTTGAATCAAACGCTGTTGTTTCACCAGTTGGGACTGCTGCGTAATGGATATTTTGTCGGGTTCTCTATTACCAGCGAGTTGGTTAACGAGTGACTGGCTGCTGTCTTTATCAAGCTTTATGGAGCAGGGCGGTTTCGTCCTGTGGTGGCTAGCGGCTGTCGTCCTAGTGTATTGGGTGCTTGTGGTAGAACGTGTGCTTTATCTTGCGTTCTACTTTCCTAAGCAACGCCAAGCTTGGATAGCGAAATGGCATGAAAGAGAAGATCACTCTTCTTGGCATGCCAAAGCCATTCGTGAAGGTTGGTTAGGGCAAGCGAGTATCTTGCTTAACCAAAACTTGAATTTTATTAAGCTGTTAGTCGCTATTTGCCCGATGTTGGGCTTGCTAGGCACTGTAACCGGTATGATCTCTGTTTTTGATGTTATGGCGACACAAGGCAGCAGTGACCCTAAATTGATGGCTTCAGGTATCTCGTTAGCAACACTGCCAACCATGGCAGGCATGGTTGCAGCGTTAGCGGGCATGTTCGTTCACGCTCGCTTAGCGAAAGTATGTAACCGCTTAGAATTGAAATTAGAAAAATCTTTAAGGAGTCAACGATGAGACTCGGTCGACGTCATTCTAAAAACGAAGAGGCTCAAATAGACCTTACTTCGATGCTTGATATTGTCTTTATCATGCTTATTTTCTTTATTGTGACCAGTTCATTTGTTCGTGAATCAGGGGTGGAAGTCAATCGCCCACAAGCTTCTAACGTAGTAAGCCAAAAGGATGCAGGCATCTTTGTTGCGATTACTTCTGCAAACGACATTTTCATCGACAAGCGTGTCGTAGATGTTGAACGTGTCCAAGCGACGTTAGAGCACTTGTTGCTAGAACAACCTGATGCTTCTTTGGTTATTCAAGCGGATGAACACGCTTACAACGGCACTGTTGTTAAAGTGATGGATGCTGCGAAAGGTGCTGGTGTTAAAAACATTGCGCTTGCTGCTGATAAGCGATGATCTTGGAGGATCTTCATAAATGATTCGCCTATTTCTTGCTTTACCGCTAGCGGGTGCGTTGGGCTTAGCGCTGTTTTCTTTCATGGCTTGGATGGTCGATAATGGCCACCAACGTTCACCAGACGATAGCGAGACGTTAAGTTTCAACATGGTGATGGTGGAACAAGAACAAGAAGTTCAAAGAAGACAACGTGCAGTTCCGGAAAAACCAGAAATGCCAGAGCCGCCACCGGAAGCGCAAACATCTCAGTCACAAGCTGAAGTTACGCCTCTGAATTCGATGTCTTCTCTGCCTTCATTGGATTTGAATACATCCATTGATGGCCTAGCGATTAACGCACCGACATTCTCTGATTTTGGGTCAAACCAACAGGCTATGCCTTTGTATCGAGTAGAACCTCGTTACCCTGCGAAAGCGCTTAAGCGTGGAGCTGAAGGCCATGTGATTATGTCTTTTACTATCGATGAAACGGGACGTCCAATTGACATTCAAGTCACTGACGCAAACCCACGTCGTATGTTTGAACGTGAAGCGATGAGAGCACTTAAAAAATGGAAATATCAACCGAAAGTCGTCGATGGAAAAGCGATAGCTCAGGTTGGTCAAACCGTGAAACTAGAGTTTAAGTTGGCAAAATGATGAAACATATATGGATATTAGTGGGCTTGTTGTTAATGCCCCTTACAACACAGGCACAAGAGCTAACCCAATATACTGCTATTCGTGTTCAAAAGGCGCATAAGCTTGCTCAAGATGAACAGGTTAAACAGGCCATTGACGTACTAGCAGGTTTAGAGCTTTCTAAGGGCTACGACAAAGCGTACGTAGCTCGTATGCTAGGTGTTTTTTACTGGCAAGATGGCAAAACCGATAAGGCGATTAAGCAGCTTACATACGCCGTCGATACCAATTTGCTGGTGGATGAACAAGCTTGGATAACGAAGCGTATGCTTGCGGATCTGTTATTAAACGATCAACAGTTCAAAAACGCGCTTCCACATTACTACGAGTTAGTAAAAACAGCGCCAGAGGCAGAAAAGAAAGACGTGCTTTGGATGCGAATTGCACAAGCGGAATACCAAATCGAAAACTGGTCGAAAGTCCTAGTGGCCATCGGTAATCACGACAAGTTCAATTCAAAACCAGAGTTATCACCTCTATCGCTAAAACTGGGCGCACAGCTTCAGTTAAAGCAGTGGAAACAGTCGATTCCTACACTGGAAAGCTTGATTGAACTTCAACCCGAGAAAGATAACTGGTGGCGTCAACTGGTTGGTATTCAACTTAGGTTAGATCGTAATCGTGATGCATTGAACACGTTAGCACTGGCTGATCTACAAGGTGTTGAGCTGAAGAACTCAGATCGCCGCTTGTTAGCGCAGCTTTACGCGAAACGTGGCATTCCAGAGCGCGCAGCACAAGAAATTAGTAAGTTAGATGATGCGAACAGCGATGTTCAACTTCTGGCTGAGCAAGCAACCTACTGGCAGTTAGCGAAAGAGTGGGACAGTGCTATTGAAGTGTGGACGTTAGCGTCTAGAAAAGACACGCAATATCATTGGAATGTGGCTCAGTTACTGGTTCAACAAGGTTACTACGATCGTGCTCTGGTTGTTTTGGATAAAGTGAAAGACAAGAACAAGCAAGCTGATGTTGCTTTAGCGAAAGTACGTTCATGGTACAAGCTAAAGAATCTTGATAATGCTCTTGCTCAAGCGAAACGTGCGAACAACATTGAGCCTTCTTCTGAGGCAAAAGGTTGGATTAAATATCTGACTCAGCTAAGAACAGTGAGTGATAACGGCAACGTCTAACTGCGAATAGCACAACAGAAGACAAGAGAAAGTAATATAGAGAAAAGGGTGTCATTTGATGGTTCAAATGACACCCTTTTTAATTTTGGCGGTTAAAGCTTTTTGAACTTTATCGTTCCAATGCGGCAGTTAAGGCTCGCACATCGTGCCGCTGGACGTAGCACTTTGAATCACGCCGCTGGTATCAGCAACCCAATTAATGGTGCAGTCACGATAAGGGTTTTTGAATGCGTGTACTGTATAACCATTGTCTAACGGTTTCTTGGTTTCAATCCAAGCATAGTTTCGAGACGCCCAAAAACTGATAGGGCGTGACCGTTCGGTGAGATAACGTTCTTGTACATCGGTTATGTCTGAACCGATGTATTCTTGAATATGTTCTTCCGTGCTGATTATTTGGCTGGTGCACGCCGTCACTAGCGCAGCAAAAGCCAAAACAAAAATACGCATTTCAAATCCTTTTAAGCTTCATTAGCTATCATCAAACCAGTGATCAAATAGTCCCAACTTTCTATCCTTAAAGCTACGACTGTTACCTTAAACCCATCTCAATCAAGCATGTTGAGATTGAGCTTTTTTGAGCTTTGACCCTGTTATCAATAACCTCTAATAAAACGAATCAAATCCCTTTAGTACACGTTAGCAAGAATATGCATACAGTTCGATTACTTCCCATGTAATGTTATGTAAATTTCCTTACGCCACTCGGCAAACGTAAACAATGTAAATTGAATGCCAATACGAATGATTATCAACTAAATTGTCGTCATAAAATTTATAGGTATTGGTTTGTATGTCGTTAAAAAGTAGGGCGGTTCAGTCATGGGCTCGTCGACTTCATGTTTATATTTCTATGGCGCTTCTGTTCGTGGTTCTTTTTTTCTCAGTAACCGGTATCACCCTGAACCGACCTGAGTTATTTGAATCAAGCCAACCCAATATCCAACGCTCTACGCTAACGCTTCCTACAAGTTTATTTACGGTTCAAGACGGACGTTTAAAAGCTGACGAGACAGCCTTTGAAACGTTTCTGTTCGAAGAAGCCAACCTCTCCGGCGTTCCTTCTGGTTTGGACATCTATGCAGAGATTGAAGATGGTGAGTTGCTCATCGGTGAGGTATCTATGGACTTCAAAGGACCCGGCTACAACGCTTCCGTTTTTGTTGACGTTACGTCTGAGTTTGTAGAAGTCGAAACCACTAATTACGGCGTTATCGCATTGTTGAACGATCTGCATAAAGGTCGTAACAGCGGTGAAGTATGGAAATGGTTTATCGATATCACTGCGCTATTGATGATCTTCTTTGTGCTTACTGGCGTGTGCTTACTGTTACCTAAGAAAAAGACGCTTAATACTTCCATCAAATGGACGGTGTTTGGGTCTGCAATCTCATTGGTTATCTATTTTGTCGCCGTGCCTTAACGCTTGATTCGATTGATGAATCGGATTGAAGAGCGAACTTAAGGTTAAACGGATTTAAAAGGTTGTTAAAAATGAAAAAAATGAACTGGAGCAAGGCGCTTCTTGCTTTATCTCTTTTGCCAAGCCTAGGTATGGCACAAGCGATTCCTGATACGGCAAAACTGGATGTCAGCTTTGAGCTTCCAAAGATTGATACCTCTATGTATGCACGTCCTTATGTGGCGGTGTGGGTAGAGAATAGCGAACGAAAGTCAGTGAAAACCATCGAGCTTTGGGTCGGTAAAGACGAATGGCTTAAGGATCTGCGCAGCTGGTGGAGAAAGGTTGGCCGTTACGATCGTGAACTGGTTGATGCTGTGACGTCTGCAACACGTCCTGCTGGCCAGTACCGTTTCGTGTGGGATGGTAAGAGCGACAGCGGTGAAACGTTAGAACAAGGCGAGTACACGGTTCATATCGAAGTGGTTCGTGAACACGGTGGCCGTAATTACCTTCGCCAAAAAGTATCACTCGCAGATTCAAACATATCTTACGAATTAAAAGCAACGGAAGAGACGGGTGAAATCACCCTGAACTACATCGCTAAATAGTAAGTGCGAACAGTAACTAGTAAGTGCGAACAGTAACTAGTAAGTACGAACTAAAACCAAGCTGAACAGAATAGACAGTGGTCATCGTAGGCTCAGATAGAGCGACACGGCTAACAATTATAAATAATGGAATTGAACATGATGAAACAGACAAAAATCAAAGCACTTGCTCTAGCGGGTGTGATGGCATTCGGCCTAGCAGCAACGACAACGGCACAAGCTCACCCACGTTGGATTTTGCCATCTCACTTTACTGTATCTAAAGAAGGTGGTGATTGGCTAACGTTCGATGTTACTGCGTCTCACGGTACGTTTGTTTTTGATAAGCCTGCTGGCAGCGAAAATGCTCATGTCATCATGCCAGATGGCCGCAGCGAGCGTCCTAACTTCGTTATTCGTGGCAAGCGTCGTTCAATCTTCGACTTCTATTTTGAAGAAGAAGGTACACACAAAGTGGCGATCAACAACCAGCCGTCTTACTACACGCAATACAAAGCGGGTCGCCGTGACACGGTGAAGTGGATTAAAGCAAACAAAGCTGAGCGTGACTCAGTTCTGCCTGAAAAATCACGTGACGTGGTAACGCAGATCAGCTTCACTCGTGCAGAAAGCTACATCACGGTAGGTAAGCCAACGGATTCAGTGTTCAAAATTGAAGGCAAGCTTCTAGAAATGAAGCCTGTGACACACCCTTCAGATATCGTTGAAGGCGAACCTGTGACATTCCAGTTCTTCTACAACGGTGAAATCCAGAAAGACGTGAAAGCGGAGATTACTCGTGAAGGTACGCTTTACCGCAACCACCAAGAGCAGATTGATGTGGTGAGTGATGAGAACGGTGAAATCACGTTTACTCCAGACGTAGCAGGTCGTTACGTAATGAAAGCGAACTACAAAGGTGAGTTGATTGACAACCCACTGGCAGACAAAGCAAGCGCGAACGTTCACCTAACGTTCGAAGCGCTGCTTCAATAGTCTGTGATATCGGGGCTAGATCCCTGATTAAGAATCAAAAAAACTTAAGGGCTCATTTGAGCCCTTTATCGCTCAGTTTACTTCTGAGAATTTGCACTGTGGCTAGGGTACGAACCATGACAATAAAAACAAAACTTAACGCTTTAATGACTCCTTGCTTAGCATTGGGACTTGGTTTCGCTGCATTACCTGCGCAAGCACACTTTCCACTGATGAGCTGCTGGTTTGAAGGTAAGACTGTTGCTTGTGAAGCGGGTTATTCGGATGGCAGCAAAGCGATTGATTACGCAGTTGAGATGTACGATTACGAAGACAACTTGATTGCAAAAGAGATGACAGATAAACGTTCTATCGTTGAATTCCCACATCCTGACACTGAGTTCTACCTTGTGTTCGATTCAGGTCATGAGTTTCCAGTTGAAGTTGATGTTGTAGAGATCAGTGAAGAATGATGATTCAAAGCGTACGTGCTGATACGGGCGGCAGAGAGGGCAAATGGGTAGGACTGATCATTGTGTTCATCCTTTGCTTTGCAACTGTCGCAATCCCATTTCATCAGGCTGAATCCCACGTTAAAGCAGTGCTTGATCATCAAATTCTAGTGACTGATGTTGAACAAGAAAACTTGGCGATGCTATCAGAGCTGCGTTTAGCGCATGAAGAAATCCGTGACCTGCGCATGGACTCAGATGGTGAATGGCCGAGTGTTGCATCACTTAAAGATGAATGGGTTGCCCCGTTTGTAGAAGATCAGAGTTGGAAGCGCAAAGGTTCTCATGCTTGGGTACTGGACGAGCGTGGTTATTACTTTTCTACTCCAAGTGAACAAGCTACGCCTACCGATCATGGTTTTGCGGATTCCTTTATTTTAAATGCGAACAGCGTTTCTCCTGAAATCTGGATCTTCTTGGGCGGTGTAGCGAAACAGCCCGCTACTTTTGACCAACACACGCTAGAGTCTACGGGTTGGAAAATGGTCGTGAACGAATCAGAAATTGAACAGCATCATGAAAGCGATGCTCACTAATAATAAGAGAATTACTATGCGAATTATGACTCTGTTCATGTCGTTATTAGCGGTGTTCATGGCACCCAATGCATTGGCAAAAGAATATAAGATCGACAGCAACAAGCTGACGATTGGTATCACGCTTCAACCTTACTACAGCTACGTAAAAGCAGTAGTAGGCGACAAAGTGAACATCCTTCCTTTGGTTGATGCCGGCTTTAATCCGCATAACTACTTGCCACAACCGAACGACTTGAAGAGATTGAGCCAGATGGACGCCATCGTGGTAAACGGTATTGGTCACGATGACTTCGCGCTTAAAGTGATTTCAGCCGCGCAACGTGATGACCTAGTCGTGATCGAAGCAAACAAAGAAGTGCCTCTACTTCCTGCTCTTGGTCAGTCTGTTGGTCAAGGTGCCGTTAATCCACATACCTTTGTTGGGCTTTCGACAACAATTCAAAAGGTTTACACCATCGCGAGTGAGGTCTCTAAGCTCGACCCTGACAACGCGGCTTTTTATCGTAAGAATGCACGTAAATACGCAAAGCAATTTCGCTTTATGAAGCGCGATGCGATGTTGTCATTAGGTGAGTTAGATACTTCAGGTATGAAGGTGGCGACCACGCACAATGCGTATGGCTACATCCTTCAAGAATTTGGTGTGGATGTTGCGGCGGTGATTGAGCCTGCACACGGTGTTGAGCCAAGTGCTAGCCAATTGCAAGAGACGATCGAGAAGATCCGCGCATCAGGCATTGATGTTCTGTTCTACGAGCTAAACATGCCAAACCGTTTTGTTGACACCATTGAAGCGGAAACAGGCGTTCAGCTTTACCGTTTTTCTCACATGACGCACGGCGAATATGAAGACGATAAAGTCGAAGTTGAGATGAAGAAGAACCTAGAGACGTTAATCGAAGCTATGAAATTTGCGGCGGCGAACCAAGCTAAAAGCGGGAACGCATAATGTTAGGTCCATCAATCTCAATTAATAAACTCGGTCTGCAATACGATAACAACGTAATTCTTGATGATATCTCGCTCGAACTTAAAGCGGGTGAATGTCATGTGATCATGGGGCCAAACGGCGGCGGTAAAACTTCATTATTGCGCTCTGTGCTTGGCCTTACGCCTTTCTCTGGTCAAATCAATATCCACTGGCCAGAAAAGCCGAGTATTGGTTACGTACCTCAAAAAGCGACGTTCGAGTCGAGCTTACCTTTGACGGTAATGGACTTCGTACTGCTCAATCAAACGCGAATACCGTTGTTTTGGCGTCGTAAATCTAAGCAGCTGGATTTTGCTCTCGCGCAGTTAGATCGCGTTGGTATGGCGACACGTAGCGACCGCCGCATGGGGCAGTTATCCGGTGGTGAGCAGCAACGTGTGTTGTTTGCCCAAGCATTGTTGGATAACCCAAGCCTACTGGTGTTGGATGAACCAACGACCGGTATGGACGAGCAGGGCGTTCGTTATCTTGAATCGTTAATTCGTGAATGTGTTAGTGAAGGTCGTACGATCCTTGCGGTACACCACGATGTCACGGCAGTGCGTCGACTCGAAGCGAACGTACATGTTGTGAATCGATTCTTGGTTGATAGTGGACCACACGAAGAAGTCTTACACCCAAGTAAAATAGAGAGCCTATTCCAGCACTACAGCAGTGGCTCTGCCATGACTAAATCTCAGGAGGTTGCGTAATGGATTGGTTACGACAACTTGCCATTAGTGGTGTTGAAGCGGGCTGGTTATCAGACAGCTTCATGTATGCCTTCATGGTCAATGCTCTTGTTGCAGCGTTATTGCTTGGCCCTCTGTTAGGTGGTCTTGGTACCTTGGTGATTGCCAAGCGTTTAGCTTTCTTCTCTGAGGCAGTTGGTCATGCAGCGTTAACCGGTATCGCCATTGGCGTTTTGCTTGGCGAACCACCAGAAAACCCAATCATTGGCCTGTTTAGCTTCTGTATGATCTTCGCTCTGCTTCTTCACTTTGTAAGAAACAGAACCAACGTACCATACGATACCTTAGTTGGTGTATTTCTAGCGCTAGCACTAGCGGTCGGCGCGGCATTACTGATGTACGTTGCTCGTAAGATCAACATCCACATGCTTGAAAATGTACTGTTTGGCTCGATTCTTACGGTAACAGACCAAGACTTAGCGATTCTTGCAGGTAGCTGCGCGATCATCATCTTGCTCTTGATACCGACGTTCAACCGCATTCTCTTGACTTGTATCAGCCCTGATATTGCGAAGGTTCGCGGTTACAACACCAGCTTTTACGATTACTTGTTTGTCATGATGATCACCTTAGTGACAATTGCAGCCGTAAAGATCGTGGGCGCGGTTTTAGTGGGTGCGTTATTGCTGATTCCAGGTGCGACAGCTCGATTGTTGACTAAACGTATGGGGAGCTTTGTACTGCTGTCGGCATTACTCGCGACCATCGCGTGTTTGGTTGGAACAGTATTGCCTATGGAGCTCAAACTGCCAGTGCCATCGGGCGCGTCAATCATCATCGTTTCTGCAACGTTTTTCCTAGCAGCAACGCTATACCGAATTGTAAGAAAGGCGTAATCATGACTTGTTTAATGAATCGTATCGCTAGCTCAGTAAAAGCAGCGGCTCAAGTGAGTGTGCTGGGTAGTGTGTTAATGGCTGGTTCTGTGATGTCTTTGAACGTGAATGCAGAAGACATCCTAACCAGTACACCTGTGACTTATGCATTGGCGACAGAGCTAACCAAAGGCACGGACATTACGACTGAATACCTGCCACCCAAGCGTTACGGTATTGATCGTCTGCCGAATTGGTTTGGTACCAAGGGTGCGAGTAAAGTGCTTCAATCGGGTGAAAAGGCGACCGTTGCGGTAACGTTGTCATCGATCTGGCAAGCCGACCCTACGTTTGTATACGCAAGACAAAGCAATATCCGTTTAGTTGAGGTTGATGCCGCTCAAGCGATTACACCGCGTGCACAAGGCGTTGCTGCGCTTACATTGTCGAATGGTGATGTGTCTAAATACGCATGGTTAAACCCGACCAACTTAACACGTATGGCGGCGATTGTGGCTGACGACTTTAAGTTGTTGTGGCCTGCGCAAGCTGAAACGATTGATAGCAACTTACAACGTGTGATGTTGGATGTTCGTGAACTGATCAACAAGCAGCAAGCAGTATTGCTCGACAATGACGTAGATTCAGTATTGTTGCTTTCAGAAAGCTTGGAAGATTTCGCCTCTGGCAGCCAACTGTTTGTTGAAGAACGCATGTTCAAAGCTGAACTGGAATGGACAGAGCAGGACAAAGCCAAGCTTAAAGAGATGTTTTCGGAAGATGATGCTCTATGGTTAGTTACAGCGAAAAAGCCAAGCAACTTGATTAAATCATTGGTACCGAATGAGCGTATCTTGGTAGTGGATTCTGTTGATCGTTGGGGCAGAGCGGGAATCAACGCAAAAGCACCGTTTGCCCGTTGGGAAGTGCAGCCATTCAAAGGCTAACCAGCGCGATTAAAAATGGTAGGATCAAAAAAGCAGCCCAATTTGAGGCTGCTTTTTTGTTCTTGTCTGTTGGCTCTGAAAAGAGTGTCAGACAAGAGGACTGCGAGTATAAACTTACTCTGCAGCTTTTGTCTCTTCAGCTTCAACAGTTGCTTCTACTGAACCTTCAGCTTGCTCTTGAGCTGCTTTCGCTTGTTCTTCAGCTTCCATTTTTGCACGGTCAGCTTTAGAGATGTAGCGAGGCTTGTTGCTACTATGCAGTTTAGAATTCGCCTGTTTCTGCTTCTTTTTTAGAATTTGATTGATTTTTTTCTTACGGTTCATTGCTGCATAGCCTTGTATTTAGTTTAGGCGGAGGAGGATAATCATTTTAGCTCTAGAACTCAATATTTACATGGTATTCAGCAAGGAAAATATCACTATGCAGTCAGTCGAGACCGAACGTTTAAGATTAAGAATGATCACACCTCAAGATGCGGCGTTTATTCAACGACTATACAGCTCAGAAGATTTCCTGCGTTACATTGGTGATAAGGAAATCAACAACACTGAAAAGGCTGTCGAGTACATTGAAAACAACATTCTTAAGATGCATGAAGAGAAGGGTGTCTGTTTGTTGATGGTTGAAATCAAAGAAACTTCAACGCCAATTGGTATCTGCGGATTAATAAAAAGAGACACCTTAGCGTCGCATGATATTGGCTACGGGTTTGCTCCTGAGTTTTATGGTCAAGGCTTTGCCCAAGAAGCCGCGGAGGCGATAATTGAACAAGCTAAGCAGAATGCTGATATCGATCATTTAGTTGCCATCACTACCTCTGATAACATTCGAAGTATCACACTACTGACTAAGTTAGGCTTTGTGTTCGAGCGAGTTGAAGATGTGATAAGCGAAAGCGTTAATCTCAACCTGTACGGTTTCTCATTAGGTAATTAAAACATGTTCCAACATAACAATATTCTACAAGGTGAGCTCGCAACGGAGTACAAAACCGTTATTGCGATGGTGCACATCTATTGCAAAGATCACCACGGTGAAGTTCGTCAGAATAACGCGTTATGTGAGGAGTGTGAGCAACTGTTGCGTTACGCCGAAACACGACTGGATAGATGTCCTTATGGCGAAGCAAAACCGACCTGTAATAAGTGTCCGATTCATTGCTATAAACCAGACCCGAAAGAGCAAATGCGATTGGTGATGCGCTATGCCGGGCCAAGAATGCTACTTAAGCATCCGATATTAGCGATTCGACATCTGATTCATGAGAAACGGAAAGTGCCTGAAAAGCCGTTGCCGAATGTGTCGAACCGCCATATCCGAATGAACAAGAAGTAAGTGGCGCTTTAAAGTAATTTCTAAAGAAATGCAAAAGGTCTGATTTCTCAGACCTTTTTTATGTAGATACGTTTTATCTAAGTTTGAATATAGCCAGGTAACTGAAACTTACGCCGCTTGAGGCTCGTCATAGGTCACTGTGAGGTTGTTGATCCAGCGTCGGCTTAGGTAACGATGAGAACAAATTGCCAGTTTCACCACTTCTTCCACCAACATCAAACCATAGATGTATTTAAAGTCCCATTCAGCGACAAACGCGCCGTAAACACATACAGGAATGCCCACCATCCACATCGCGATGAAATCCATGCGAAGGCAGAACGCATTATCACCACCAGCACGAATAATACCGTTAATGATCACCATGTTGAGCATGCGAATCACGACCGCAAAGCACATGATCATCATCGCAGGTGAAGCAAGCGGGTATAAAGCGTCTTTGGTCAGGTTTAGCCATGACAGAACGTGCTCTTTACCCATAAACAATAGCAAGCCTACAACCGCACCAAAACCAACCACGGCTTTGATGAACGTCAGACCCATACTCATAGCGTCATCAAACTCATCACGACCGAGTGAGTGACCAAGCAACACGGAACACGCTACAGAAATACCAAAGAATATCGAGTAACACAGCGACTCAAAAGGCGCGAGCATAGAGAACACAGCAAGTTCCGTTGTGCCCATGTGACCGAAGATCATTTGGTATGCCATAGTGCCCATTGCCCATAACACGGCATTCATCGTTAGTGGCAAAGCAATACGACGGTAAGACAACCATAATGACGGACGATGTGGTGAGCTAGGCGTGGTTAACAACCAGTGTTTACGCATGCGCATGTAGCCATACATCAAGCCAACTTGAATTGCGCGAGCGAGTGTCGTCGCCAGTGCTGCACCTGCTACGCCCATAGCGGGAATACCAAAGGCACCTTTGATTAGAACGAAGTTAAGTGCAATGTTGAGTGCAATGGTCACCGCGCCTAATAGTAGTGGGGTTACGGTGTCACCTGATGAGCGCATACTTGCTTCTACTACGACAACAATGTGAGTCAGCAGTAGAACGGGAAAGCCATACCATAGGTAAGTCGCGCCAAGTTCAATCACGGTTTGATCTCTGGTTTGCAACATCATTAAAAACTGAGAACCAAGAGTGATGATTGCAGTAACAGGCAACAGAACTTTTAAGCCAAACATCATCGCGATAGATGATACTGTTCGCGCGCTTTTTCGGTCATTCTTTCCCCAGTATTGAGCGACTAATGTTCCATTTGCTGAGGCCAACCCTGCCATAATCATAATAGCAACGAAGTGCCATTTTGATGCAATTCCCACAGCCGCAGCTGCTTCCATACCATAATCACTGACCATTAATACGTCAGCAAGGGCAAGAATAGCGACAAGCGCACTTTGTAAAGCAACAGGTAAACCCAGTTTAACGATACGAGGTAAGATGCTCTCTGGCTTGTTATTCATAGATGAGTTAGGGTTGATGTTAGTTGTCATAAGCTCTCCGATTTATGGCAGAACTATAGTGATTTGAGCGAAGTAACAACATGTTTAAAAAACAACAAAACCTGTGCGAATCCGTCATTGATTCAATGAGACCAAAATCAACTTGGCATGATGATGTTTTTCTCGCTGAACAGTGCAAAGAACGTTTTTTGACCGTTGAAGATATTCCAGAGATGAAAAGCTTTGGTGTCTATATGGCCGGCATGGCGAAGCTATATGATGGCTACTGGGTTGAGCGCGAATCCGTTAATGTTCATACGTTGATTTTCACTATGGAAGGTGGCGGCATTCTAACAACCGCAACATCGGTCCAAGCGATTACACCTTATACACTCGTGGTGCTTCCTGCTGAAACCCCATTTCGTTTTGAACTCGATCCTCAATATAATTATTGGAAAATGGCGTGGATGCTGACGCCTGACACCAAGCAATGGCAGCACATAGCAAGTTTAGGACAGGGGATTGTGCCTTTTGGAGAGTGTGAGCAGATCTGGTCATTAATGAACTTGGTTTACTTTGAGATAGGCGGTAGAGCCAGTTACCGTAAGTTACTCTTGAGTGAAATTATCCGAACATTGACGGGGTTTGAGCCTAAGTCGACCAGCACCACTGCACGTGTTCAAGCGCTCTATAACGAAATTGAAAGTAGTCTGCATCAGCCATGGACAGTGGCAGGGATGGCTGAAAGAGTGTTTATCAGTGAAGAGCAACTCAATAGAGTCACCAAGACGCTATTCAACCTCTCACCACGCAGTAAATTGATTCAATTACGCATGGACAAAGCCACCAGTCTACTGAAATATCAAGATTGGTCAGTTTCTATGATTGCTAATCGCTTAGGCTACAAAGATCCTTATAACTTTTCGCATCGTTTCAAAAAGCATTTCGGTTTATCACCCAGTCAATATCGAAAGAGCCATCGACTTCTTGGTTAGCCTTGCACGATGAAATGAGAAGTGTGGGAGAAGAAGGTTACATATAGGCATGAGTTGAAAAGGGCCCTTCGCTTAGACATAAAGTCTGAACTCGGAGCCCTAATGACACGCATCTAGTGTCTGTCTATTTAAGCTTACTCGCCTGCAATCTGTAGGTGAGAGCGCTTTAGGCTAGCAATCAACATGTAGATCGTTGTAGCAAGTAGAGACGCGAACAGGTAAGTGAACAATCCTGCTTGTGAATCCATAAAGCTGTCTGCAATGATTGGTCCCGCAACAGAACCGATGCTGTAGCAAAGTAGCATGATTTGAGTCACTGACACCAAGTAGCTTGGGTCAAGGTTACGGCAACCTAAGTTAATCGCGATTGGGTATAGCGCAAATGTGGCCATGCCTAATACGAACAAGCTCATGCCTAGTACGTAGAAATCGTGATTGATAGTCAGCACACCAATGCTTGCAACCCCTAGCAGGCAGAACAAAGCCATTAATAACACTTGTCCTACGTGGTGAGATAACCAAGTCACCATCGGCTGTACAGCCATACCACCCATGATAACCAAAGCCATCAAACCACCAATGTCTTCGTGTGCAATGTTACGTTGAGCAAGTTCAACTGGCATCAAGCCGTAAATCGCACCTAGCGTTAATCCGGAAACAATGCAGCCAATTAGCGCGCTGTGGCTTAATTTGCTGATCTGCTTTAAAGACAAAGATTGCGCATCGTGGATCTGTGGTGGAGTTGCTTGTCCGTACATCAGCACAATGATCGCACCAAACAGAAGGGTGAACATTGCGATGAAAGGTACGCCACCAGTAATACCTAGGTAACCGATACCAAGCTGACCAACTGCAGAACCGCCGTACAGTGAACACATGTAGATAGCGAGACGTTTTGCGCGTTGTGACTCGTCGCCGCTCATTAGCCAAGACTCTACAATCACGAAGATACCTGCAACCGCCACACCAGCCACAAAGCGAGCTAGTAGCCATACTGCTTGGTGTGGGATCAATGGCAATACAAGGATCGTTGCGATGAACACACTCAATGCGATGACGAACGCGTCTTTGTGGCCAACACGCGCAATGGCACGTTCAATCAATAATGTACCAGCCAGTAGACCTGCATAGAATGCACTCGCCAACCAACTCGATAGATCTTTGTCTAAGCCATACTCAGACAGCATTAATGGTAATGAACTCATTAAGTAGCCTGAAGCGATCGCGTAAAAAGACAATGCAATAACAGGAACAGTTATGCGAGTTGTTGGTTGGATGTTGTCCAATGCAGGAGCCTCTGATAGTAAAAGAAACGATGAATTTTCCGCGACTATGGGGGAGAAACTGAATTGGGTAAAACAAATAAAAATGGTCGTTAAGATAAAAGAAATTTATCGACCAACTAAACTAAAATACGGTTGCGATATTTGGTGGTTTGGCGAGATTTTATGCGGGCAAAAAGTCGTTAAGCCGTTGTTCATTGGTGGTTTAATTTAGAAAAAGATTGCAGCGTGATTGTCTTTTTATGATTTGGATTGAGTGGGATTTTAAGTGTTAGACCGTTTCTTTACGGTATTGACGTGGCGAGCTTCCACTCCACTTACGAAAGGCATGACGAAAGTTAGCGCTATCAGAAAAGCCAACTCGTTCAGATATCTCTTCAATACTCATTCGAGTTGAAGAAAGGTAGTGCCGGGAAAGGTGAAAGCGAACATGGTCCAGTATCTTCTGATAGCTCGTATCCGCTGCTTTCAGGTGACGACGCAGAGTTCGAGAAGACATGCCCAGTTCTGAAGAAATGGATTCTATAGAAGGGTAACATCCTGGCCTTTCAATCAGCATCTGAGAGACTTTCTCTTTGAGGCTACTGGGTGCACTGACTTTTGCCAACATGTCATCACACGATTTTAAGCACATCTGTAAAGTGATGGGGTTGGCGGTAGGAAGAGATGAATACAAGGTGGTTGCGTCGAACTCCCATTCAAGCTGGTCACTATTGAATTCAACCGGGCAGCGGAAAATCTCTGTGTATAGATCGCCGTATTCAGGTTTTGGATAGGGGAAGCGGATCACTTGAGAAGGAAAGGGCTGCTGTAAGACCTCTTCGCACAAACTGTGTATCGCCGCGAACCAGTATTCACAACAAAAGGGCAGTAAAGAATCGAGTTCGATAAGTTGCTCTGCGCGAAAGTAACCAATGTTGTCTTCTACAGACATGGTTTTCCTGAGGACAGGGCCAGCAAGTTGCAGATACTTAAACCCGATTAAAAAGGCATCGAGTAGTGTTTCGCTGCTAAACACCGCATAACCGAGCACGCCGAAATCGCTGAACCTCGCTTGTTGGCCAACTTTAAGCCCCAATCCGTCTTCGTTGGAATTCGCTAACGCATTACTGAACACAGCAAGCTTTTGCGCCAAAGTGATGTGTGTATCGGGTGTGTTGAGTTGGAGAGCATCGATGTTACTGCCTTCGAGCAACTCTTCGATACTGAGAACAGGCGACAGGTAACGATGCAGCAACTGAAGATCCAGAATGCCGAATGCTTGCATGTCGGGTTCGTAAACTGCGGTGTATTCCATAAGCTGCCTCTTCTTGAATATCGATATCTTAACCGAACTTTTAACATTTACGCCTGTTGCTTGTTCTCACTTTCGCAAGCTTGTTCCAAATTTTGGTTTATGTGTGCAAGGTTTTATTGGGCTTACACAGGTCGTGTCCGAATATCACCGGTTTTTGTCTTTTTGAAACCTGTTCGAAATGTTATCGAAATGTTGTAATTTATTGGGCTGCACATTGGAGCGTCTCAAACATTTTGCTCAATAACGACTCTTATCTACATGACACACCAATGTGCAGGCTCGTGATGACAAGAAAGAGACTTATTACAACGATTAGAACGTCTACGGTGACCGTCACAAACAGGTCTAAGCCGCACAAGGAGATCATGGATGCACAATCTTGCTGTTAATTTGGAGCGTAGCGCTTCGCTTTTTCCAACTAAAGCCGCTCTGCGTATGGGATCGGATGAAATCAGTTTTTCTCAGTTAGAACAACTTTCTGGAAACGTGGCTGCTAACTTGAAAAGACTTGGGTTGCAGAACGGAGATAAGGTAGCGTTGTCATGCCCGAACGTGACTTACTTTCCGATAGCCTATTACGGGATTCTAAAAGCGGGTTGTGTAGTCGTGCCTTTGAACGTGCTATTCAAGGCCAGAGAGATCGCTTATCACCTTAATGACTCTAACGCGAAGGCCTATTTATGTTTTGACGGCAGTGAAGAGCTTCCAATTGGTCGCTATGGTTTACAAGGTTTTGAGCAGGCAAACCACTGTGAACACTTTGTCGAGATGCCTATCCCAACAAACACAGACACTACTTTAGAAAGTAATGGGGAGCATGAATCAATCGCTGATTGGTTGGCACAACCTTTTACTCCTTTTGAGTCTGTGGCTTGTCATGGCGATGATACCGCTGTGATCCTTTATACCTCTGGCACGACGGGTCAACCAAAAGGGGCTGAGCTTTCCCACACCAACATGCAAACCAATGCGATGTCGTCACAGTATCTAATGAGATTGGAGTACAGCGACACCACAATGGCTACACTGCCTTTATTTCATAGCTTCGGTCAGACGGTGATGATGAACGCGAGTGTGCTAACAGGGTCCACCATGGTGTTGATTCCTCGTTTTGAACCGTCATTGGTTATTGAACAGATCATTAGCCATAAAGTCAGCGTGTTTGCGGGTGTTCCTACTATGTATATCGCGCTATTAAAGGCGGGAGAAGAGTCTTCTGATAGTTTAGAAAACACAAGCAAACGCTCTGAACAGGTTAAACACAGCTTGAGGTTAGGTGTTTCTGGCGGTGCTTCTATGCCGCTTGAGGTTATACGACAGTTTGAATCTCGTTTTGAATTACCAGTCTTAGAAGGTTATGGGCTCTCGGAAACGGCGCCGGTTGCGACCTTTAATCATATTGATGGCGATCGTTTATCGGGTAGTGTCGGTCAGCCTTTATGTGGCCACCTCATCAAGATTACTGATATACAAGGCAACTCTGTCGCTATGGGTGAACTCGGCGAAGTCTGCATTAAAAGCCCAAGTGTGATGAAAGGCTATTATCAAAGGCCAGAGGCGACAGCTGAATCTATTCGTGATGGTTGGTTCTTAACGGGAGATATCGGTCGCGTCGATGAGCATGGCAATTTGTTCATTGTTGACCGTGTTAAAGACATGATTATTCGTGGTGGGTACAACGTTTATCCACGTGAAGTCGAAGAAGTGTTGATGTGTCACCCCGATGTCGAAATGGTCGCGGTGGTAGGCGAGCATCATGAACATTTAGGCGAGGAGATCCACGCGCATGTGGTTCTTCACGAACATACGCAATGTGATAGTGCCGCCTTGATAGCATGGTGTCGTGAGCAACTCGCCGACTACAAATACCCGCGTAAGGTATTCATTCGTAAAGCCTTACCCATGACAGCAACCGGAAAAATCTTGAAGCGTGAGTTACACCCACTAGAAATAGCGGAGATGGCAAATGGATAGTTATGATTTTATTATTGTTGGCGGTGGTTCAGCTGGGTGTGTGATGGCTTCTCGGCTGTCGGAAGATCCTGATGTGACGGTTTGCTTGTTAGAAGCGGGTGGTAAAGACACCAGCCCATTCATTCACACACCCGTTGGCGTGGTGGCGATGATGCCAACCAAACTCAATAATTGGGCATTCGAAACGGTTGAACAGCCGGGTTTGAACGGTCGTAAAGGCTATCAGCCTAGAGGTAAGACACTTGGCGGTTCTAGCTCTATCAATGCCATGATGTACGCTCGTGGACATCGCTATGACTACGATAGATGGGAAAGCTTGGGCAATGCTGGCTGGAACTATGAATCCTGTTTGCCTTACTTTAAGAAAGCAGAAAACAACGAAGTCCACCAAGATGAGTTCCATGGCCAAGGTGGTCCTCTTAATGTGGCCAATCTTAGATCGCCAAGCCCTATGTTGGAACGTTATTTAACGGCGTGTGAATCGATAGGTGTCCCTCGCAATGAGGATATTAACGGCGCTGCTCAGTTTGGGGCGATGCCGACGCAGGTAACACAGCTGAATGGTGAACGATGCAGTGCTGCCAAGGCTTACTTAACGCCAAACCTTTCACGATCGAATCTCACGGTCGTGACTAAAGCCACCACACATAAGGTTTTGTTTGAAGGCAAGAAGGCGATTGGGGTTGAATATGGTTCTAGCGGAAAGCGTTATCAGATACGATGCAACAAAGAAGTGATTCTTTCCGCTGGCGCGTTTGGTTCTCCCCAATTGCTGTTACTGTCTGGTGTCGGTGCTCAAACTGAACTAGAGACACATGGAATCGAACAGGTTCATGAATTACCTGGAGTGGGCAAGAACCTTCAAGATCATATCGACTTAGTACATTCGTATAAATGCAGTGAAAAGCGTGAAACTTTTGGTATCTCGCTGCAAATGGCCTCTGAAATGACCAAAGCCTTACCACTATGGCGCAAAGAACGCCGCGGTAAAATGAGCAGTAATTTTGCAGAGGGAATAGGCTTTCTCTGTTCCGAAGATCATATCGCTGTACCGGATTTAGAGTTTGTATTTGTGGTCGCTGTTGTAGATGACCATGCTAGAAAAATTCATACCAGTCATGGCTTTACCTCTCATGTCACCTTATTGCGACCGAAGAGCTACGGCACCGTAACGCTCAATAGTAATGATCCCTATGATCCGCCTAAGATCGATCCTGCGTTTTTCAGTCATCCTGAAGACATGGAGATCATGATTAAAGGCTGGAAGAAGCAGTATCAAATGTTAGAAAGTTCTGCATTCGATGATATACGTGGCAATGCTTTCTACCTTGTGGACGCCAGTGATGACAAGGCTATCGAGCAAGATATTCGCAATCGTGCAGACACTCAGTATCACCCGGTGGGGACCTGTAAAATGGGACCTAGTAGCGATTCTTTAGCTGTGGTAGATAAAGATCTCAAAGTTTATGGATTGGATAATTTGAGAGTCATTGATGCTTCTGTGATGCCGACACTGATTGGGGCAAACACCAATGCGCCAACCATTATGATTGCCGAGAAAGTCGCAGACCAGATCAAACAGCAATACGGGTTTGGCAAGCAAGAAGCTGGCATTCAAGCGAAAGGCGAAGCTGTAGTTTGATTCAAGGAATTAAGTGATAACTATAAATAAAACAGTAGGTTAGAGAGTCTTGGTTTGGTAAGGCTCTCTAACCTATTTTTGTGTGCTTACTTAGAATTAAGTAAAACTAAATCAATAGTTTAACCAATAGTTTAACCAATAGTTTAAATAATAGTTTAAATAATAGTTTAAATAATAGTGTTACTTGGTTAGTGCTTGATTAAGCCACTGATCAAATTGACCTTTTGGCAGTGCACCGTTAATCGTATCGACACGTTTACCGTCTTTAAACACCATCACGGTCGGAATGCTTCTGATTTGATACATTGCCGCGAGCTGCTGCTGAGCTTCAGTATCAATCTTAACGAATCGAACATCTCCAGAGCGTTCTTTTGCAACGTCGCTGAACACGGGCGCGAAGCCCACACATGGGTTACACCATGTTGCCCAGAAATCGACAACTACAGGTTGTGAACTGTTCAAGATAGATTGGAAATTAAGTGACGTTCCCTCGATAGGAGCGCCATCGAGCAGTGCTGTTTTGCACTTACCACAAGTTGGGCTTTCTGAAATTCTTTCTGAAGGAACTCGGTTTACGCCATTACAAGAAGGGCAGCGTGTGTTGAATGTAGACATAACTTTCTCTTTTTATTGCAACTCCGTGGCTAACGCGATTTACGAATCACGCACAGAGCGCTTATACTGTTTAAAACAAGAATACGATACTTAAATAAAAACAAACAATAAACAGGTAAATGATGACAAAATTTTACGCCGAAATTACTGGCTGGGGAAAGTGTCTGCCACCAGCCGTGCTGTCCAATGATGATTTAAGCACTTTCATTGATACGTCTGACGAGTGGATTCGTACTCGAACTGGTATCGAAAACCGTCGTATCAGTCATGTAAATACCTCTGAGCTAGCGACTGTTGCTGCTCAACACGCAATGGCGTGCGCTGGCCTTACTGCCGAAGATATCGATCTCGTGATCATCGCAACGTGCAGCCCTGATTCTCTTATTCCAAATACTGCGTCTAAGGTTCAACAGAACCTAGGTATCAAGAGCGCAGCGGCTTTTGACCTTAACGCAGCATGTACAGGCTTCATTTACGGTGTTGAAACCGCAACTCGATTGATTCAAGCGGGCAACTACCGCAATGCAATCGTTGTGGGCGCAGAACGTCTTTCATTCTTCATCGACTGGACCAAGCGTGATACGGCGGTTCTTTTCGGTGACGGTGCTGGCGCTGTGGTTCTATCACGTACTGAAGAGCAAGTGGGTCTGCAAGAAGCTCAAATAGGTTGTGACGCAGAGGGCCGTGACATTCTAGCAGTACCAAAATTCGGTACTTCTATGGACCGCTTTGCTGCTGATAACGGCTACTGGGATTTTGATTTCGTAGGCAAAGAGATCTTCAAGCGTGCAGTAAAAGGCATGGGCGCTGCAGCACATACAGTATTGAGCCGCACTGGCATCTCAACTGAAAACATCGATGTTGTGATTCCGCATCAAGCGAACATCCGAATCATTCAAACTTTGTGTGATATGGCGGGTATTGAGCGCGAGAAAGCGTTCGTGAACATCCAAAACTACGGCAACACATCTGCTGCTACTGTGCCAATTGCACTGTGTGAATCGCTAGAGCAAGGCTTCGTTAAGCCTAACGACAACATTCTTGTTGCAGCATTTGGTGCGGGTTTAACTTGGGGTGCTGGCCACATTAAGTGGGGCAGCCGCGTTGAACCACTAGGTCAATCGGATGCTAAGCTTCCAGAAGCTGATAAATCGGCTTTAGAGCTTCTAGAAAGAGCCATTTTACACTGTAAAACGCGTCCTAATTCTGAGAGCGAGTAGCTGCATGACTCAAGTTCGTTTTATGACAGAAGCTGACCTCGATGGGGCGGCTTTGGTTCATCAATCTGCCTTTGTTCGACAGAAAAACTCACGCGATTGGTTACAATGTAACTTAAACGCTTCACCACGCTTTCTTAACTTTGTTGTTGAAAGCGAAGGTGAAGTTGTTGGCTACATTATTTGGGTGCAGAAAAGCGGGTTTAGACCTGAAGCTGTTTTAGAACTAGAGCAACTTGCCGTGTTAACAACTGCACAGGGAAAAGGTTTGGGTAAAAAGCTGATTCTTGACTCCTTGCCGCAAGTGAAACAGAAGCTAGCAGAGCAAGACTCGACGCTAAAACATGTTCTAGTGACGACCAGAGCGGATAACTTTGCACAAAAGCTCTATCAGTCGACATTAGGCGCTCAAGTCGAAACTACGATTTCAAACCTGTACTCTGCTGATGAAGTGCTTATGATAGCTCGCAATGTAGGTGAGCGAATCTGATCGCCGAGTGATTAAAACTCATTATAATCAGCGATATAAGTCGACCACGATCGGTAAACGTTTTATTAGGGGCTAAGTTAGTCCCTTTTGTTATTTCTTAGGAAGTGTTTTGAAGAAAATTTTAGCAATTGGCTACGTTTGGCCAGAACCGAATTCATCGGCGGCTGGCAGCCACATGATGTCTCTTTTACGCCTATTTAAGAGACAAGGTTGGTCAGTTGAATTTGCAACACCCGCTCAAGAAACCGAGCACATGATTGATCTCTCTGAAGAGGGCATTACAAGCCAATCTATACAGTTAAATTGCGATAGCTTTGACGATTATATTGAAGAGCTGCAGCCCGATGTCGTGATGTTTGACCGTTTTATGATGGAAGAACAGTTTGGTTGGCGTGTTGAGAAGGTATGTCCGAATGCGTTTAAGCTGTTGGATACCGAAGACTTGCAGTTCCTACGTAACGCGCGCCATGAAGCCGTTAAGAAAGAGACTGAACTGACCAAAGCGCATTTGTACAGTGACTTGGCTAAACGTGAAATTGCTGCGATTCTGCGCTGTGATCTTTCGTTGATCATTTCAAGCTACGAGATGGAACTGCTTCAATCCGAGTTCAATATCGATCCCAAACTGCTTCACCATCTACCTTTCATGGTTGATCTTAATACGCTTCCTGAAAGCACGAAAAGCTTTGAAGAACGTAAGCATTTCATGACGATAGGTAACTTTAGACACGCACCGAACTGGGATGCCGTGCTTCAGTTACAGAAGATTTGGCCGAAGATTCGCAAACAGCTGCCTGACACTGAACTTCATATTTATGGATCGTATCCGCCACCAAAAGCGACCGCATTACACAACCCTAAAACCGGTTTCCATATCAAAGGTTGGGCGAAAGATGCTCAAGAAGTGATGGAGCAGGCACGTGTGTGTGTCGCTCCACTACGTTTTGGTGCGGGCATTAAAGGTAAGTTGCTTGATGCAATGAAGCTTCAAACTCCAAACGTGACTAGTGAAATTGGTAGTGAAGGCATGTTGCCGAAAGGTGAGTTGCAATGGCCGGGCGCGGTAGCAGACGATATCGACGCGTTTGTTGAACAAACAGTTGCTCTTTATAAAGATGAAGAGAAGTGGCTCAAGGCTCAAAGCCAGTGTCATTCAATTCTTGAAGCGCACTACGAACAGAACCAACTGGGCGACAAATTGATCGAGCGATTGATTGCGCTAGAGTCTGAGCTTGAGTCTCACCGGCTGGATAACTTCTTTGGCTCTATGCTGAAGCACCACAGCATGGCGAGCACTAAGTACATGTCGCAGTGGATTGCTGAGAAGAACAAGATCAAATAGCTGTTCTTTACCAAAGACAGAATAAATCTTAAGCCCTTAGGTTAACGCCTAGGGGCTTTTTTCATGGTTGAAGCTTCTTGGTTTTTGGCTTTAGACACTAGACTTGCAAACCGAAACATAGTGCCATTACATTAGCATTGACTAATTTATATTTATTAGTAAACTCTAATTTAACTTGTGGTGAGTTAAATTAGAGTTTGTGGATAGGAGAGGTCAGTGATTAGTTTTATACCTTGGGATGCGTTTTTCGGCGGCATGCTGCTAGGCGCATCGGCAATTATTCTGATGTTGGGCATCGGGCGAGTAGCAGGAATCAGTGGAATCGTTAGTCGCTTATTACCGTCTAGAAAGAATAAAAGCTTAGAATCAGGATCTGAATCTAGCTCGGACACGCGTATTGAGAAAACCGAGAAACATTGGCGACTTGCCTTTGTTGTCGGAATGGTTGTGAGCGGTTGGTTGTTGATTCCGACTGGTTATCAACTTCCTCAGTTAGAAGAGATTAACTTCGCAGTGGTTATCATAGCCGGACTATTGGTGGGCTTCGGCACTAAGGTCGCGAATGGCTGTACAAGTGGCCATGGCATTGTGGGAATGGCTCGCTTGTCGAAACGTTCAATTGTCGCCACTTGTGTGTTTATGGGTGTGGCAATGGCAACTGTGTTGGTTAAGAATATGATTGGTTTGGGGGCGTAATGAAAAACTCTTCGTTTACTATCGTTATTGGCTTGCTCGCAGGTCTTCTTTTCGGCTCTGGTATGATCATTTCAGGCATGGTTGATCCAAACAAAGTACTTGGCTTTTTAGACATTACTGGCGACTGGGATACCAGCTTGGCATTCGTGATGGGTGGCGCGTTATTGGTCTTCGCACCGTTTTATCACTTAGTCATAAAAAAGCGCGTTCAAGCCATCAATGGCGAGTCGTTAGACAGCCGTAACAACCCGATAATCGACAGAAAGCTGATTCTAGGTTCAACTGCCTTTGGTTTAGGCTGGGGGATTGCAGGCTTTTGCCCGGGCCCAGCAGTAACCAGCCTTAGTGGCGGCAACCCAACGGTGTGGTTGTTCGTCTTAAGTATGCTGGTGGGAATGTGGCTGGCGGGACGAGCGAATAAAACCTGTTAGTAGAAAGCTTAACGCTGATTAAAGTGGCTTTGACGTCATTCGTTCTGAGCTGACCAAGTCTAGAGGTTGACTCGCTTTCAGAAAAAAGCCAGTCACCTCTTTTTTATATCTATCTGATAGTCGTTGAAACTGGACAATGGTCGCTAAGTTTGTAATCAAGCACATCTTGCGTTTCAAATACCACCTGTTTCGCAGAAGATACATTTAGTGACTTACTCACCACAATATGATCAATGACAGAACGGAATTGGTGCGTGCGATGGTTATTGCGGTTAGAGCGCACCTTACAATCTGCACGGGTCTTTCGTGTCGCTAACTGCGCATCAGTATATTGTGATAACTCTTTCCACATCCAATCTCGTGAGTAAGCGAGGTTATGGTTAAAGTCGCCAAGAATGGCGTAGTCTTCGTTATTGCGCTCTCTTTGCTTTATCCACTTGTTCAGTTGCTGAGCTTGCTCTTTTAAACGAGAGCAATCGCGGTTGGACTTATACGCTCCGCTACAACCTGCCTTTAAATGCACAGACAACATGTGAATGGGTTTAAAGTTTGTTTCTACAACGATATAGCTGGCAAACCTAAGTTTACTGTTGGATGTGGTTTCAAGCGGAAAGTCAGCGTAGTCGGTGAGGGCTACTCCTTTACGAACTGCAAATCCCGTGTATTGGTTCACTTCTTTAAATTGGCGGTTGCTGTTCTTAGATAGTGCCCGGTCAGACATCAATATCTTGTATTGATCACCAGCCACACGCTGAATGGCATTTACGTTATCGACTTCTTGAAACGCAACCACGTCTGCGTCTAAGGATTGAAAATAAGTTGCGAGTTTGTCGAAATCAGCTTGATCACGTTTGTCAGAAAACTTATTCACAGCCTCGTTGGTTGATAACCATTCGATATTCCAACTGGATATGGTCAAAGGTTCAGCAAATGTCTGGCTACTGAGTAAGCAGCCTAACATTATCCAGTTTTGAAGTCGTTTCATGCCAAATATCCCTAATTTTGTCTGCCAATATTGATGAGCCGTTATCCTACAACACTTACCAAAAATTCAACTCTTTTTAGGAGTTTTTTTATTGTTACATTGTTTCTTTTCGACTTGAGAACTAGCGTAATAATATTGAATTGATCTTAGTCAGCGTTCTCTTTTTATTGATCCAAATCAATACTCAAAGTTGGTGGTTCTCGTTAAATACGCCACAATATCTAGTGTTAGTTAAACGATAAATCGCTCTATATAGTGTGTTTGTGGATAAGTCTGTGAATACCTCAAGAGTAAGGAGAAGTGGTGAAATCAATCGTAATCAAGCGTGATGGCTCAAGAGCTCCATTCAGTAGAGATCGCATCCAAGCTGCAGTGGAAGCAGCATCAGACAAAGCCGATAAGGAAATTGCTATTTATGCACTGAATGTGGCATTAGCAGTTGAGTTGAAGCTCGAAGACTACGATGAAGTTCATATCTCTGAAATTCAAACCATGGTCGAGAACGAGCTAATGCAGGGACCATACAAGTCTCTGGCTCGTGCCTACATTGAATATCGTCATGACCGCGACATCGCCCGTGAGAAGCAAAGCGCTTTAACTCGTGAGATCGAAGGTTTGATCGAAGAAAGCAACGTTGATCTAATCAATGAAAACGCGAACAAAGATGGCAAAGTAATCCCAACTCAGCGTGACCTGCTGGCGGGTATCGTGGCTAAACACTATGCGAAAACTCACATTTTGCCACGTGATATCGTACATGCTCACGAATGTGGTGATATTCACTACCACGATCTAGACTACGCACCGTTCTTCCCAATGTTTAACTGCATGCTTATCGATCTGAAAGGCATGTTAACGCATGGCTTCAAGATGGGTAACGCGGAAATCGACACACCTAAGTCTATTTCTACGGCGACAGCGGTAACCGCGCAGATCATCGCGCAAGTGGCGAGTCACATCTACGGCGGCACAACGATTAACCGCATCGATGAGGTTCTTGAACCTTACGTTATGGCGAGCTACGAGAAGCACTTATCGCTAGCGAAAGAGTGGGACATTCATAGCCCAGAAGCTTTTGCTATCTCTCGCACAGAGAAAGAGTGTTACGACGCGTTCCAATCTCTGGAGTACGAAGTAAACACGCTGCACACCGCTAATGGTCAAACACCATTCGTGACGTTTGGTTTTGGTTTAGGTGAAAGCTGGGGCTCGAAATTGATTCAGCAATCAATCTTGAAAAACCGCATTGCAGGTTTGGGTAAGAACCGTAAAACAGCCGTGTTCCCTAAACTGGTATTTGCGATCAAAGATGGTTTGAACCACCAGAAGCAAGATCCAAACTACGACATCAAGCAATTAGCGCTAGAGTGTGCGTCTAAGCGTATGTACCCAGACATTCTTAACTACGACAAAGTAGTAGAAGTGACAGGGTCATTTAAAACTCCTATGGGTTGTCGTAGCTTCTTGAATACTTACGAAGAAAATGGTGAGTTGATTCACGAAGGCCGTAACAACTTAGGTGTTGTTAGCTTGAACTTGCCACGTATTGCGATTAACGCAAAACAAGATATGGCTAAGTTCTACGAACTGCTTGATGATAAACTCAAGCTGGCTCGTCGTGCATTAGAAACTCGTATTTCTCGTCTAGAAAACGTGAAAGCACGTGTTGCTCCAATCCTATACATGGAAGGTGCATGTGGCGTTCGCTTGAAAGCAGACGACTCTATCGCTGATATCTTTAAGAACGGCCGTGCTTCTGTTTCTCTTGGTTACATTGGTATCCACGAAGCAATGACTGCGCTTTACGGTACTGACGTTCACCTGTACGACGATGGCGAAATGCGTGCTAAAGCGCTTGAGCTGGTGGAGTACATGAAGCGTGAAGTGGAATCTTGGACGAAAGAGACAGGTTACGCATTCAGCCTATACGGCACACCAAGTGAAAACCTATGTAGCCGTTTCTGCAGCATCGACACCAAAGAGTTTGGTGTGATTGATGGCGTAACAGACCGTGGTTACTACACCAACAGCTTCCACTTAGATGTGCAGAAGACAGTGAACCCATACGACAAGATCGATTTCGAGATGCCTTATCCTGAAATTTCTAGCGGTGGTTTTATCTGTTACGGCGAATTCCCGAACATGCAGAAGAACATCGAAGCACTAGAAAACGTATGGGATTACAGCTACACACGTGTTCCTTACTACGGCACTAACACACCGATTGATGAGTGTTACGAATGTGGTTACAACGGTGAGTTCGACTGTACAAGTAAGGGCTTTACGTGTCCTAAATGTGGCAACCATGACTCAACCAAAGTATCGGTGACGCGCCGTGTTTGTGGTTACCTTGGTAGCCCAGATGCACGACCATTTAACTTCGGTAAGCAAGAAGAAGTTAAACGCCGCGTGAAGCATCTTTAGTAAGCTCTAAGATTATTAGCTAGCTTACTTAGAAGAGCTACGTTTCAAGAAATATGTTTGGTATCGGCGCTATGTCGATACCAATTCATTTGTTTCAACTCTCGCTACTTTTCGAGTTAAACCATTAAGCCATCACGAGTTTTCAATACTGCCTTATGAATTATCACCAATATCACCCAATCGACGTTGTAAATGGCCCTGGAACACGCTGCACTTTGTTTGTGTCGGGTTGTGTACACCAGTGTCGCGGGTGTTATAACCAATCAACGCAAAGGTTGGACTCCGGGCATTTGTTTACTCAAGAACTGCAAGACCACATTATCGCTGATCTCAATGATCCGCGAATTAAGCGTCGTGGCTTGTCACTTTCTGGTGGTGATCCTTTGCATCCTGCAAACGTATCTGAAGTGCTTAAGCTTGTTCAACGCGTAAAAGCAGAATGTGAAGGCAAAGACATCTGGATGTGGACGGGTTACGAGCTCGATGAGCTTGATGAAAAGCAAAAGCAAGTACTTGAATACGTAGATACTTTGATTGATGGTCGTTTTGAACAAGATAAAGCGGATCCAATGTTGGATTGGCGTGGTAGTTCAAACCAAATCATCCATCGATTTACCGACTTATAAGCTTGTTCTAATTCAGGACTCTTGTAAAAGGAATAGAAACAGGAAAAAGGGCATCATCGTTAGCGCAATGCTACAAATCAGCCCTTGGGTGTGAGTTCTTTTGATTCTATCGCCTGCACGTCAGTGTCGGTTTGGCGCTTGCTTAAATAGGAATGTGCTCAGGCTCGTCGATTAGGTTGTTTATCCATTTCTTGGATTGAATCCTATGACTGGTCAGAATTATTTTGGCGAGCTCTTCCAGCAGTACAATCATCAAAACCCATTCTAGCGGCCAACCCAACACCAGCGCAGTAAAGTAGGCAAGGGGGATACCGATTGCCCATTGGCCAAACAAGTCGATGAATATACTGTAGTTGATGTCTCCACCACTTTTCAGCACGCCACCAATACCAACCATATTGAAGACTCTTAGTATCATGCCGAGTGCCATGACTAAGGTGACGTTAACGGCCGTGTCTTTAAGCTCTAAGTGAGTAAGGCCGATCATGTATACGATCGCGGGTTTAGCAAACCAACACACCAAGGCTAATATAGCCGCAAGCCCACAGCTGACCAATACATAACCCCATGCGGTGTTCTCAACACGTTGATAGTTCTTCGCGCCGATCTCGTTGCCTAGAATGATCGAAGCGGCGACCGCAAACCCCATGAACGCCGAGATCAAGATACTTTCTACTGGCGATAACAGCGAAATGATCGCAAGCTCTCCAACACCCATTTGCCCAACTATCACGTTATAAATAAGAATCCCGCCCGCCCATGCTGTGTCATGAACCAACATAGGTATTGCTATCGTGAAGTACTTCTTTCTATGCTTCGGTAATATCGCTTCTCGCCAATTACTTAATGTCGGGAATAGATGCGCGTAGTGTTTCTTCGCCATGATAAGCAGCGCTATCGTCTGAAAGAATCGAGACACCGTGGTGCCAATAGCCGCACCAACTACGCCCAGTTCTGGAAATCCAAACAAACCAAAGATCAGCAATGCATTGAGAATCGCATTAACGATGATTGCCCCAATACTGATCTTGGTGGGTAGCTTGGCTTCGCCGACCGATCGCAGTGCGCTTTCTAAGGGCACTACGATCGCGGTACCAAAAAGGCTGGCTCCTGTTATCCAAAGGTAATCCGTTGCCAAGCGGACGTAATCAGGGTCTGAGGCCACCACAGACACGACTGATTCAGGAGCCAATGTATAAATCAACACAAAGGGGATGATGGTAAAGACAGACAATGCCCATGACTGTGCTAATGTGCGTCTAATTCCGTTGAAATCTCCCGCACCGAAATATTGCGAAGCTAGCACACTGACAGCGCCGCTAATCCCGGATACCATGATCAAGTTGAAGAAAAATATGCGGTTACCCACACCAACCGCCGCAGTTGCAGAGTCACCCAGTTGGTTAACCATAAAAATATCGACCACGCCGAGTAATGAAAACAACATGGTTTGTAGCGATACAGGCAAACCGATGTGTAAAAGCTTTTGCCAAAAATCTTTGTCTAGATGAAGATATGTCGAGCGCATCGCATTTCCCCTGTGGTTAATATGCGAGAAGTTTATCGGCATTTGTTTAGGCTGTATTGTTCAGGTTCATCACAAACTTTTGCCAAACTATCTATTTTCAAAAGCTGTCTATTTGTCAAAACGATCTGTTTTCAAAATCATCTATTCCAAAACTATCGAATGACTAAAGTGGCGATTTAATTGCAGGCAAACCTAATGAGCGACCAGTGAAATGAGTGAGAAACACGAACGGTACGAGATCTCTGATCAGACACACCAAGAGTTTGTCGATCAAAGCCATGTATTGGCATTCGAAGAATTGGGTATCGTTCAGTGTGGGACGGCGTCGTGCCGAGATTTCTTTTCTGTCCATCGGAAGAATCCACAGAAACACATGCTGCTTTACATGATGTATGGAATCCAC
>NZ_JBFRKQ010000051.1:0-1580 GCF_041469505.1 Vibrio sp. 10N.286.49.E11 | reverse complement strand
CGGTGTTTTTCAAGGTAGTTGTCATCATTTGCTTACTTATTAAGCAGCTTCTCTTTCTGGATTTAGGTGAACGTCACCAACAGGCGCACAGTTCCTGATATCACCAGACCACCGCTCAGGCTTTCGCTGTTTTGCAGCGAGCAATACCTCTACACGACGCTTCAAGATCTCTTTATCTTTTCCATTGTGACGCTCTGAAGGCGTGACATAATTCAGCTTACTGTGCTTGTGCTCCGTGTTGTACCAGCGTACGAAGGCTTCAACCCAACTTTGGCTACTATCGATTGTTTCAAAGCCCTTCGTTGGCCAGCTTGGCATGTACTTTACCGTGCGGAACAATGACTCAACATACGGGTTATCATCACTGACTCTTGGGCGACTATACGATGAAGTAATACCTAACTCTTCCATTTTTTCTTTGAACGTCAACGACTTCATCGGCGCACCATTATCTGAGTGAAGAACCAGAGCTTGATTGAAGCACTGCTCTCGCATCAACGTTCGTTGCAGAAGTTGTGACGCCAGCTCACCGCATTCATGCTCATACACTTCATAACCAACAATTTTTCGACTGTAGATGTCCTCAATGACATACAGGTAATAATGTTGGCCTCGAACTTTTGAAGGTAAGTAAGTGATATCCCACGTATAGACTTGGTTCGAGTCCGTCGCTGTGTAACTGGTTGGCTTCGCTTGCTTCTGTCTGCTCCGCTGACGACCTCGTTTGTGAAGTTGCCCCTGCGTACTCAACACTCGGTAGTAGCTCGACTCAGAGGCGATATACTCACCTCTATCAAGCAGTGTCGGGACGATTTGAGTTGGAGGCAAGCTTGCAAACTCAGAGCGGTTACACACCTCGATTATCGCATCACGCTCTTCCTGCGACAGCTTGTTAGCAGGCTCAGGTCTGAGGCATATTGGCCTTTTGTCAGCTTGAACTTCACCTTGCTGATACCAGCGACGATACGTTCTCAAGTCGATTTGAACTTCATGGCAAGCTGGCTCTAAACGACACCCGCATTGCTTCGCTTCAAGGATAAGAGTCACTATGGTCTGCCTTTCATCGGTTGAGGTTAGTCGTCCTCTGGCTCTTCCCCGTAAAAGGCTCTCAGCTTTTTTCTTAGTACCAAGAGAGCGGCCGTTTCAGCGAGTGCTTTTTCTTTGAGTCGTAAATCTTTCTTCAACTCTTTGATTTCAAGTTTGTCAGCTTTAGCCTGCTTCTTTGCTTCAGCTTCCTGCTCTTTACTCGACTTAAACCCTTGCATACATTCGCTGCGCCAGCTTTGGATTTGCTCTGGAAAAAGACCTTTTTCACGACAATATTGGCTGAGTTCACTTTCGGTCATCGAGTAAGTCTCGGCAACAATGGCGAGTTTAGTTTGAGCAGACCACTGCTCTGATGAAGTGTTGCTATTTGGCACGGCGGCTCCTGAACGTCTGAGTTGCTGGCGCCAATTATACAGGGTCGCAGTGCTAATTCCTTCCTCTTCCGACACTTCTTTAACTGACATTGAATAGGGAGGTAATAGCTTCTTCAATATAGCTTCTTTTCTTTCTACTGAGATACGAGACACAATTAC